>JAGVCI010000044.1 GCA_020059985.1 Candidatus Peribacterales bacterium
CGCTGGCAGCCATGTTCGGGTACGCCACCGATCTCAGGTCCATGACCCAAGGTCGTGCGAGCTACAGCATGGAATTCGCGCACTATAACAAAGTGCCGAAGAACGTCGCTGAAGACATTATCGCCACACGTGGCGGAGGATCGCGCAGATAAAGCGCCTTCTCTGCTACGGTATGGACATGCACGACTTGGACTTCCTTTACAGCTGCCTAGCGATTGCTGAGCGTGGGCGTGGAACGACGGGGATCAATCCTCTCGTGGGAGCGGTCCTTGTTCGTGATGGGAAGATTATCGCCGAAGGCTGGCACGAGGAGTATGGAGGGCCCCACGCGGAGCCCATGCTGCTCACGAAATTCACGTCGAAAATTTGGCCTACTGATAGGCTCTTCGTGAATATAGAGCCGTGCTGTCACCAGGGAAAAACGCCGCCTTGTACCGATATCCTGATCAAGAAAGGAGTGAAGAAGGTGGTTTTCGGGATGTTTGATCCGAATCCCTTGGTAAGAGGGAAGGGAGTCGCAGCGCTTCGGAAGGCAGGAGTCGAGGTCATCGGTCCGATCGCTTCTGAGCTCTGTCGACGGAGGAACCGTGGTTTCGTTTCCATCATGGAACAGGGTCGACCGTGGATAACTCTCAAAAAAGCGCAGACTATAATGGGGAAGATTGCCAATGATGATGGATCACGGCTCTGCATGACCTCTCCTGTACAGAATGAATGGTCCCACACCTATCTTCGTTCGAGGCTGGATGCCATCCTCGTGGGTGTGCAGACAATTGTGACCGATAACCCTCAGTTGAATACAAGATTTGTACAAGAAAAGAATAGAGAGGTGAAAAATCCGCTTCGCATAGTGCTCGATACGAAGTTGAGCATTCCGCTTTCAGCTACCGTTGTCTCCGATTCCACTCCGGAAAAGACATTGATCGTGACGACCGTCAGATCGGGAAAGACGTTTGATGAACTGACGGAACGAGGAGTGAAGGTGTTGGTCTTACCAGAAGTATCGATCCCGAAACTTTGTCAGGCTTTGATCACTCCTCAGGGTGATTTTAACGGAATCAGCAGCATCTTGGTCGAGGGTGGACCCAAGACGTGGGATGCGTTTAAAGAAGCAGGGGCAGTGGATGAGGAGATGGTGTTGGTGGGGTCGGAAGTTAGTTGTAATTAAGCCATATCGGATGAGGAATTTTTTTATATTTTAACTCAATTTTTTTATCAAAAATCAAACCACCCAAATCTTTATCAATCATTTTTTGCAAAGTACAAAATAGCACAGATATTGCCACGCTGCTTTTTTGTAATTGATTTTTTATGAAAAGATCAAAATCGTCTCCTTCTTCCATTAAATAATGATTACTTGGGAAATTAATATCACCATGTAATAGTCTTGATCGATAATCATAAAATTCTTTAAAAACTCTGAGGTAGCTTTTTCTTTCCCCCAAGAACAATTGAGATTTTGTATCGATTTGGTCCAAAACATTATTTGAGCTCTCTGTATAAAGTGATTCAATTCCAATTGCTGCCCAGAATATTCCTTCCGGGCTGATGTCTCCTGAATATTGAATTACATGAGTTAACGCATTAATTGCCCTTCCAATTTTTGTTTTACTAATGAAATCAATTTCATCTTTGAAATTAAGAAGCCAATTCCATGTGACATCTAAATCAAGAGTGAGAGGTTTTGGCCATTCGCGTTCGAGTGCCTCCATCACTACCGAGGAAATACTATGAACGTATCTATTTGTTTCAAGTACAAAACTATCTCCGATTCTTTGTATTTCATTATCCATTCTAATAACTCCTTTATTTCTTGCTTGGATTGCCCCAGCGGAACATAAAATTAAAGCAATCCACAAGTCATTAACTCTCTTTCTAAAAAGTGTTCTTAATTTTATTTTTTCCTGTTCCTCAATTACATTTGAAATTTCGCTAAATATTTTCAAGACGTACGGGCAGTATCGAACATGATTTGACAATTCAGGTAGTTCATCTACGTTCACATCTCCACTTTTCATCAATCGTAACTGCAATGTATGCTCAGAATTTATCGAAAATGGCAGTCCAGGATGATTAAGCTGTCCGATGATATGATGAAAAAAACTGTCCAGTTTATCATTTATTTTTGCGTCACGACTGTCCGATTCTCTATCATCAATTATAAAGTAGCAGCTGTATTCCATAGGTTTAAATAATATCATCTTTATTATCCAATTTTCTTCACCACTCTCTCTCCCCACGCAAAGATTTTCTTACGGAAGGTCATCATCGCGGGGAGTTTTCCGGTGTCATGGTACACACGACAGATCTTCGCGAACTTCTCGCCTGCTTTTCGCATGTGTGCGAGTGACCTCGGGCGTTCATCCACGACCAGACCGAACTTGCCCTTTCCCTTGGTGCACCGAGGCTCGTAGTGCGTGCCTGCGAGGGTAGCGCCGAAGTATTGGAGTCCTACGGGGACAGAACTCGTCGTCTGCTTGAGGAGTGCCCAAGCTGGCCCCGGCGCGCCGCCCGTGAAGATGAGGTAGAACGGTTTGCCATTCAGCGTCCCCTGCGTCCGTGTCTCATCCAGCGCGAAGCTGCCCATGCGGTCGATCAGGTTTTTGAGGTGTGCGGGAACACCGAAGTTCCAGATAGGGGAGGCGATCACTAACCCAGAGGACTTCTCGATCAAATCCTGGAGCATGCAGAAGTCTTCCTCCTGCGTGCAGGACTTCTCGTAGAAATCGATCGTGAAGTGGTTGATCTTCAGATCTTTGAGTCTGCGCGTGTGGATGTGCGCATCGCCCTCCTGCTGTATACCCTGCGCGAATGCGTTGGCGAGCGCGTGCGAATTGCTCGGGTCATTGGTGCCTGCGACGAGGACGAGAATATCCATCGGCGGTAGCTTAACAGAATCGCGAGCGTCACTCTCATTTTTCTTCGTGGTGACACACCTCGGGGTGACTTTTATTGTGTGACTTTCCATGCAAAATATATTCACGATTCAACTCTCATCCTCGTCCATACCAATCCTTTGGTAGTTGAGTGAAAGACCATATATCGTGTGCGGTTGTTGTATGTCGACACAGCATATAGTGTCTCGACGCCTCCCTTCCCTTTTCCCATGAACCCTTCCGTATCGTCCGCTTCGCGCGTTTCTTCAAAGATTTCTTCTGCAAAACCGAAGCGCGGGCTCACAGGAAAAGGACTCTCCATCGAACGACATTTCACGACCCCGGGGAACGACCCACTAGAGGAGGTGAAGTACGAGCGCCGCAGGAGCGTGATCAAGAACACCGACGGGTCGGTGGTCTTCGAGATGGAGAACGCCGAGATCCCGGCTGCGTGGTCCCAGGTCGCGACCGACATCATGGTGAGCAAGTATTTCCGCAAGGCGGGAGTGCCCCAGGTCGATGAAAAGGGGAATGTCTTAAAGGATAAAGAGGGGAACGTCGTCACGGGACCGGAGAGGAGTGCCAAGCAGATCGTGCGACGACTTGCCGGGTGCTGGCGCCACTGGGGACAGGAGTACGGATACTTCGACACCGCGCAGGACGCCCAGGCGTTCGAGGACGAACTGAGCTACATGCTCATCCACCAGATCGCGGCACCGAACAGTCCACAGTGGTTCAACACAGGGCTGCACTACGCCTACGGGATCACGGGGACGCCTCAGGGGCACTACTACTGCGATCCGGAGACCGGAGAGATCCAGAGGAGCACAGACGCCTACACACACCCTCAGCCGCATGCCTGCTTCATCCAGTCGGTGGCTGATGACATGGTGAACGAGGGCGGAATCATGGATCTCTGGGTACGCGAGGCACGTCTCTTCAAATTTGGATCCGGAACGGGAACGAACTTCTCTGCTCTCCGCGGCGAGGGCGAGCCGCTTTCGGGTGGAGGAAAGAGCTCGGGACTCATGAGTTTCCTCAAGATCGGCGATCGCGCCGCGGGTGCTATCAAGTCTGGAGGAACGACCCGCAGAGCAGCCAAAATGGTCTGTCTCGATCTCGATCACCCAGATATCGAAACTTTCATCGATTGGAAAGTGAACGAGGAGAAGAAGGTCGCGATCCTCGCGAAGTCGGGCTACGACACCGACTACAACGGCGAGGCGTACCACACGGTCTCGGGTCAGAACTCGAATAACTCCGTTCGTGTGCCGCATGCGTTCTTCGAGGCGGTGGAGAAAGATAGTGATTGGAACCTCTATTGGCGCACAGAACTCAAGAAAGCAGAGGCAGAAGATCGAACGGCGAAGCCTTCACGGGTGCTCAAGGCCAGAGAGCTCTGGGACAAGATCGGCTACGCCGCATGGGCGTGTGCGGACCCGGGCGTGCAGTACGACACAACCATCAATGATTGGCACACGTGTCCTGCTGACGGACGGATCAATGCGTCTAATCCGTGCAGTGAGTACATGTTCCTCGACAACACCGCGTGTAACTTGGCCTCGATCAACCTCCTCGCGCTTTACGATGCACGCGAGCGTGGACCTGCGGCGAGTGGATTCAAAATAGAGGACTTCCGCCATGCAGTGCGCCTCTGGACGGTGGTGCTCGAGATCTCTGTGCTCATGGCGCAGTTCCCGAGCCAGGAGATCGCGCGTTTGAGTTACATCTTCCGCACACTGGGACTGGGCTACGCAAACCTCGGAGCGATGCTGATGCGTATGGGTATTCCGTATGACAGCGAGCAGGGTCGCGCCATTTGTGGGGCGATCACCGCCATCATGACAGGGGATTCCTACGCGACGAGCGCGGAAATGGCCAAGCACCTGGGTGCGTTCCCCGGCTACGAGCGCAATCGTGATCATATGCTCCGTGTGATCCGCAATCACCGCCGTGCGGCCTACGACGCGCAGGCGAGCGAGTACGAGGGGTTGCATGTTCTCCCGGTAGGCATCGATCAGGATGCGTGTCCGAAAGATCTTTTAGATGCTGCGAAAGAAGCGTGGGATAGCGCACTCGCTCTCGGTGAGAAACATGGTTACCGCAACGCCCAGACAACCGTCATTGCGCCGACAGGCACCATCGGACTCCTCATGGACTGCGATACCACCGGTGTCGAACCCGATTTCGCTCTCGTGAAATTCAAAAAACTCGCAGGTGGTGGCTACATGAAGATTGCGAATCAGTCGGTTCGCCCCGCTTTCGTGGCGCTCGGCTACAGCGAGAAGCAGGTGAACGAGATCATGCGTTACGTGATGGGCTCCATGAGCCTCGAGGGCGCTCCGCACATCAATCGTGCGTCTCTCAAGGAGAAAGGTTTCCTTGACGAGGACATTGCGAAGATCGAGAAGAACCTCCCGGGGGTCTTCGAACTTCCGTTCGCCTTTAACCGCTGGACGCTGGGCGATGCGACGATGAAGCGGCTTGGGTTCAATGAGGAACAGATGAACGACTTCAACTTCAACCTTCTCAAAGCACTCGGCTTCTCCAAGGAGCAGATCGAAGAAGCGAACCTCTACGTGTGTGGTCGCATGACCGTCGAGGGGGCACCGCACATGAAAGACGAGCACCTGCCGGTCTTCGATTGCGCGAACAAGTGCGGCAAGACGGGTCAGCGCTTCATTGCTGCGGAGGGACACATCCGCATGATGGCGGCATCACAGCCGTTCATCTCGGGAGCGATCAGTAAGACAATCAACCTGCCGAACGAAGCGACGGTCGAGGACATCAAGAATGCGTACTTCCTCAGCTGGAAGCTCGGCATCAAGGCAAACGCGCTCTACCGCGACGGCTCCAAGCTCAGCCAGGCGCTCAGTAACAAATCGGATACAAAGGACGAGAAGGAGGACGCGAAAGAAGTGGTGAAGGAAATCGTCGAAAGGATCGTCTACAAGGAGACACCGCGTCGCCGCAAACTCCCCGACGAACGCATGTCCATCACGCACAAGTTCTCGGTGGGCGGTCACGAGGGGTACTTGCACGTCGGTCTCTACGAAGACGGCAAGCCGGGCGAGATCTTCATCAAGATGAGCAAAGAGGGCTCCACGCTCTCCGGAGTCATGGATACGTTGGCCCTAAGCCTCTCCATGAACCTGCAGTACGGCGTGCCGCTCGATGTGCTCTGTAGCAAACTGGTCCACACGCGCTTCGAACCGGGTGGAATGACCATGAACCGCGAAATCCCGATGGTGAAGAGTCTCATGGACTACCTCGGTCGTTGGCTCGCTCTCAAGTTCCTCACGAAGGAAGAGGCGAAGAAGTTCCACAACAGTGACCTCGTGGATCGTGCCTACAGCGAAGGAACAAAGAGTAAAGATGCTTTCGCGATGCGCCTGCCGATCGTTGATGAAGGTGCCGCAGCGCCCGCATCCACTCTGCAGATGGCGTTCGAAGAAAAAGAGCGTGTGGCCACCGAGCGAGCGGAGAAGGACGCTGGAACTGTCACGACCAAGATCGAAGCGGCGAAGCTCCAGGGTTTCACGGGTTCTATCTGTGGCACGTGCGCCAGCCTCCGCATGAAGGCGAATGGCTCGTGTGAAGTATGTCTCGATTGTGGAGCAACCAGCGGGTGCGGATGATTTAATCGCTTTCTACGTGGAAAGGGGGTCCTGCTCGATCGGGGCCCTTTTTAAAGAACCTCGTAGTCGCAGCCCGCACATTCAAGAATTGTTCTTTCCCGAAAGATGTTTTCTTTCGGATCCACCGTGAAATCGACGACAGCTTCATTTTTGCCTTTGGCTAATAAACTCGCAATGTGAGAACGAGCATCTTTATTACTGGTTTTAATGATTAGTTTTGGTCCTTCAATCTTCAGAGTGGCATCAGGATCAATTTCTTTGATTGCCCTGTGAAGTCGTGGGAGTTCGTCGCAAGCAGGTTTCATGAGAACAAGGGGAAAATGGGATCGATTCTCGTCCCCTGAAGTTCACCCAGTCAATGGATATGTATTACATCGACAGGAACAGCACGCCGAAGGCGGCAACAATCAGGAAGGCACGCATGAAAAGTAAGGGAAGGGCCGCGAAGCCTATGGGTGTACGGGGTGTACGTTCAAGCCTCGAACGCTATTAGCCCTTGCAAGAGCGGAAAAAGATGAACAAATTAATGTTTCAGTAAAGTGTCATGGTGAGCACGGTCGAACCATGACACGGTGTCATCCTTCGACTGGGCTCAGGATGACACGTCTCTATTTTCCATAAATCGCGTGAGTTCATCATCTGGGGCTGCTTTGTTCGCAATGTTCTTCCCGCACTTCTCACATTCGTGGACGAGTTTCCATCCTTTTCTGCCATCCTGATCAAGCTCGATGGGCTTCATTAAACCTCCGCAAAGGGAAGCGCGATCACCAGGGCCTTCGTTATCGACGTGCTTTGACCAGAGGCAGATGGGGCAGTGATTTCGATAGGATCCCTTCTCCAGGGGATCGACCGAAGCCCCACAATGCTCACACACGAACGGTTCCTGACGAGCGATGAAGACCATTAGACGTTGAAGCGGAAGTGCATCACGTCGCCATCTTTCACGATGTACTCTTTGCCTTCGCTGCGCATCTTGCCCGCGGCTTTGGCGCCCTGCTCGCCACCTCCGGCGACGTAATCCTCAAAACCAATGGTCTCTGCGCGGATGAAGCCTTTCTCGAAATCCGTGTGGATGGCACCTGCGGCCTGCGGCGCTGTGGATCCCTTTTTGATCGTCCAGGCGCGCACTTCCATAGGACCTGCGGTGAAGAAGGTGATATAGCCGAGTGCTTCGTACGCACCGCGGATGAGTCTGTCGAGACCAGAAGAGGTGACACCGAGGCCGGCCAAGAATTCCGCAGCTTCGTCAGGCGCAAGATCCTGGAGATCTTCTTCGATCTTTGCGGAGATTGCGACGGCCTGGTCTGTGTCTTTCAGTTGGAGCTTCTGTCGGAGCATCTCCTCTGTCACGGTTGCCAGCTGATCCTCGGCGACGTTCACCGCGAAGACCACAGGTTTTCCGGTGAGCAGAGAGAACGAAGAGGCGATTGGTCGTTCATCATCCGCGAGTGCGACAGTCGAAGCAGGCTTTCCCTCCGCAAGTGCCTTCTTGATCTTCTCGAGCACGGCAACTTCCTTCATTTTCTCCTTATCACCCGTGCGTGCACCGCCCGCGGATTTATCGAGTCTCTTCTCCACGATCTCGAGATCCGCGAGAGCGAGTTCTGTTTCAATCGTTTCGCGATCACGCTTCGGATCCACCGATCCCTCGACGTGCAAAATGTCTCCACTTTCAAAGAGACGAACCACGTGACAGATCGCATTCACCTCACGGATCGCGGCGAGGAATTGATTACCGAGTCCTTCTCCTTTGTGTGCGCCCTTCACGAGTCCAGCGATATCGACGAATTCCACCGCTGCTGGGACGATCTTTTCTGGGTGCACCAGACCCGCGAGTGTTTGTAGTCTCGCATCTGGAACGGCAACGATGCCGACGTTCGGATCGATCGTGCAGAACGGGTAATTGGCCGCGGCGGCGGTGCCGCGCGTGAGGGCATTGAATATCGTCGATTTGCCCACGTTCGGCAGTCCCACGATGCCGCATTTAAAACCCATTTAAAACCCCCTTATTTTAGTCACCAGGACAGCAAATTACTTATTTTAGTCACCAAGTCACCATGTCA
>JAGVCI010000006.1 GCA_020059985.1 Candidatus Peribacterales bacterium
ATCGTTTCCTGATCGATATTGATATCGTCGCGGTCGATATTCTCATTGAGTACGGCGCTTAAATCGCGAAGTGCTTTTGCATAATCGTACTGATCTTTGAAAAAAATCGGGTCGGTGATTTTCCTGAAAAATCGTTCGATGAACGGTACACCGAAAATACCCAACATGATAGTAATGATGCTGCTTGAGAGCCGTGTGAGTTCGGTGGCTTCCATCATGAATGTACCGATCAGATAGCTTACAATGATGTACAGGAGCGTCACAAGACCGAAGAGGGTCGTATAAATAAGGCTTCGCTGAATAATGATTCGTATATCGAGAAATTGGTGCTTGATGATCGCATATCCGACCAAAATAATCATTGGCACGGAAAATACTGGTCCTAGATTATTGAACTTGAAAATGCCAAAGAGCACTGGCAATAAGAGATTGGTGATAAGAAAGGCGAATACAAATGTTGAGAATGCAAATGTGACTAGTGTAACTTGCTGGCGCATTGGACGCTCCGATCGCCATAGCTTATAGAAAAGAATGAGCACCGCTCCTATGAATCCGATAACGTGTTGGATGGTGAGAAAGGGCAGTACCGGCCCAAGTTCGCCGGTGATATAGCCATTCACTACTTCGACGCTGCGGACCATAAGCGGAGTGGTGGTGAGAATGGCGAGAACACCGTTTGGTATGAAAATAAGGGCGTTCAGCCACCACGGCAATTTACGCCCGTTTGGGAATAAAATCGCAAAATAAAATAGCGCCGTTACCATAACGGCGCCAAAGGTAAAGCCAATCCGAGACCACACAAGCTGTGGCCAAACCCCATTAATGATACAGAATAGGGAGAGGCTCCACAGCCCGAGGGCGATCGAGAATACGGCATAGGTCCGGTTGATCAAGCTCTTCGGATTCGCGCGAAGCACGAAAAAACCGAATCCGGTGTTTATCAGGAATGTTATCAGTTGTAACCCGAGGGTTAGAGAGAACATGGTTTATTTTTGAGTGTGCGTATGCAGGGAACTACGGTAGTGTGGTGGTATTCCACTGAGCCGGATAGTTCTTGTATCTGCCAGCCGATTGAGTAATAGAAATCGACGAGTCGGCGTGGCGCGGAGAAGCACCAGTGGGTTACCCCATGTTCCTCGCACCAGGTGTCCGAAGCGGCGATGAGCGCAAGAAGCATTCGCTTTCCACGTTCTCCTTTTAGCACACACATACGCGATCCATCAACTAGTCTTGAGCGGTCGAGATGCGCGGGTATGGCGAACGTTTTTGCGAAGAGAAAGTCATCAACTGAGTCGCGTATAAGACGAAACGTGCCGATGACCCGATCATTTTTTCGAAGAGCGATTTGTACCGAGTGTTGATCCCAAATATCGGATTCTTTTTGATCGGAATAGTCGTTCGGATCAAGGTATCCTTCCTCGATGCAATAGACCTGGTGGCGAACTTGGTAGATCGCATCGAGGTCTTCGGGACGAGAGACAATCTCGGTCGTGATTGTGTCGGCATCTTTGGTCGTGCTGTGTACGAGTACTTTCGAGGCAATCAAGAACACGTCAGTGCCGCCGTAGAGAAGCTCGGTCGTATACACGCGGAAGCCTTGTGTTTTGACGAGCTGCACCAATTCTTCTGTCTCGAGAAAGTGATAGCGTTTCCTGATCGCCTGTTTTTTTATAAAGAAGCGGTTCAGTATCGCGACGAGAAGAAATGCGGGCAGATAGAGAGCAGTGCGCGCGAGATTTCGGAGTGTTAGGTGTTTCGTGAAGAGATCTCGGAAGTGAGCTTTGAAAGCATCGCTCACTTTCGGATTTTTCCGCGGATTTGCAAGTACGAGTGTTCCGCCAAATTTGAGCAGTCGATGAAGTTCCGTGAGAGTTTTCTCTGGATCCTTTAGTGCGTACAGGGCGTTCAGAAACACGACGCAATCGAACGAGCTGC
Source organism: Candidatus Peribacterales bacterium (assembly GCA_020059985.1). Lineage (GTDB taxonomy): Bacteria > Patescibacteriota > Gracilibacteria > Peribacterales > Peribacteraceae > JAGVCI01. Next base: position 1,936 of record JAGVCI010000006.1, read on the forward strand.
TTTCACGGGGGATAGGATTGTCGAGGTTCATTTCTCGAAGCCGTACCCACGGAAGCTTGCACGTTTTTTTATTTGCACGCTGAAGCATCGCGGTCGATGCATCGATCTCGAGCGTTTCGACCTCTCTTTCTCCCTTGCTCTCCGCGAGGGTTACCGGAAAATTACCAGTGCCGCACCCCGCATCGAGAACGGAAATTTTTTCTCCTCGATGAGCCAGTACTGCACGCACTGTTTTCTGGAGCAGTTCCTGATAGGGAAGAAGAACGCGCAGTGCGTCGTAGCACTGCGCGTAGAAGTTCCAGAATCGGCTCATGCGAGCCTCCGTAGATGTTAGGGTTTTCTGTAGACCGCGTAGATGTACGGCACTGGCACGTGGCACTTGCCGTCCACCTTTTTGATTCCCATATATGCGCGTATTTCTTCGAGCACTTCTTCTTCTGGTTGTTCGAGCGCATGCACGAGCTTGAAGAAGATGCCGACGTCCTTCTCCGTATCGAAGATAAACGGCGTATCGTGCCGTTCGATCGATATGGTTTGCAGCCCTCCGAATCGTCCGAGATTTTCCATCTGAGATTCGTACAGGAATAGGCCGGAATGACCGGTCGGCGTCTGGTAGTGGATGACTTCGTCGAAATACTCCGAGACGGTTGAGTTGCCAGCGAAGTCCGCGAAGACTGCGAGACCGCCGCGCTTGAGGATGCGGCCAGTTGCTCTCATGAAGTCCACTGACTTTTCGAGGTGATGGAAACCGCCGAGACAGACCACGCGATGCATGGAAGCGTCAGGGATCGCCGCCTCTCCTTTTGTAAGCGTCAGGTCGCCCTCTGGGTCGAGAAGATGCTTCACGTTTTTCGTGCCAAGCTGTCCTGCTTTTGCGAGCGACAGCGAAAGCATTGTCTGCGATACGTCGTACGCATGCACGAGGCCGCGAGGCACGCGCGAAGCGATCTGAAACGTCAGATAGCCGCTTCCCGCGGTCATTTCGAAGACCTGATGATAGGCTCGAAGCTTAAGCCGCTTGATGACTTCGGGACCGTCGCCGCGAGCCGTCGGATACAGATCCATTCCTTGGGTATAGCC
>JAGVCI010000121.1 GCA_020059985.1 Candidatus Peribacterales bacterium
GTTCGCGGCCGTCATGTTCCGGGATTTATGGAAAGAGTACGCCTGGCCCGCAGCGCGATTCGTGTTGCTTCTTCTCGTGGGCATTCAAGCGTGGTGGTCGTACCCCCTCATGTTTGAGTGGAAACCTCAGTTCTCTCGTGCAGAGCTAATGGCGATTGAGAGACTTTCGTCTGTCGTCGAAGACGATGCGGCGATCATTTCTCTCGAGAATCGTGCGGCGGTTTGGATCCGCGGATGGCTCCCCGACACCCAAGTGGGCGCCCCGGGCCTCTTCGATTTTCCAGCGTGGGGGAGCACAGAGTGGGAAGCGTTCCTCTACGGAAGCAATGAGGAGCGTCATGCACTTCTGAATGATCTTCCTCGTCCGCTCTATTTCTTCACGACACCGCTCTTCTTCTCACACTATGGTGATTCCATTCGCGGATTCATGTCCGATTCGTGTTTTGAACTGGTGGAGGGCACAGCACTCCTTCGCGTGAACTGCCCCGCATCGATCTAATTTCTCATTCTCCCATGCAGTTTTTCCCCTCTCGCACTATCGCCGTCGAAATTCTCGGTTGGCCGATCCATTGGTACGGCCTTCTCTATGTTGCGGCGTTTCTTCTTGCATCGTGGATGCTTCCCCGACTCCAGAAGTACCGCAAGCTCTCGCTCACGCATGATGATTGGTCTGCGCTTCTCACATGGGCGATTATTGGCGTACTCGCCGGCGGCAGACTTGGTTTCGTTCTCTTCTTCGAACCCTTCTACTTTCTCGCGCACCCACTCGAGATCTTGCAGGTGTGGCATGGCGGCATGTCCTCGCACGGTGGGTTTATTGGTGTGACGATTGCGCTCTACTTCGTTTGTCGAAAGCAGAAGATTAACCTTCTTGCACTCGCGGACACTATTGTGGTTCCTGTGGCTATTGGTCTCGCTTTAGGACGACTTGGGAACTTCATCAACGGTGAGCTCTACGGCATTCAAACCACACTTCCATGGGGCATGAGCTTTGACGGAGCCGATGGACTGCGTCATCCCACGCAACTGTACGCTATCGCAAAAGATCTCGTGATCGCGGTGGTTTGCTTCGTGCACCTCACACGCGCACGTCCGGTGATTATTGGGCATACGATTGCACTCTTTCTTATCCTCTACGGAGGACTACGATACCTTTTGGAATATTTCCGCGATCAATCGTACGGAGTCATGGACTGGGGATTTTTCACAATCAGTCCTGGCCAACTCTTCACGATTCCGATCATCGTTGCCGGAGCGTATCTGTGGTGGGAGCTCTCGAAGCGTTCTCGCTAGTGCAGATACGTTCTGCGGTGGAGAGGGGACGGGCCATGTACTCTGATCGCTTCTTGATGCTCGAGTGTTCCGTACCCTTTGTGTGAGGCAAACCCGAACTGCGGAAACTTTTTATCGAGATCGATCATCAGTCGATCACGCGTCACCTTCGCGACGATGGACGCTGCCGAGATACAGGGCTCGGTTTGATCTCCGCGGATGATGCTGGTGTGTGGATAGTCGAACCAAAATTTATCGCGACCATCGACCAAGAGAAATTCTGGCTTCACGTGTCGCTCGATGTCCTTCACCGCGAGTTGCATCGCGCGCTCCGTTGCCGTGAGGATCCCGTCGCTATCGATGACAGATGCCGGGACAATGCCAATACCGAAAGTGCAGTGTACTTCGATCCAGGCGTATGCCTCTTCTCGTTCGGCAGGTGTGAGCATCTTGCTATCTTTGATCAAATTTTGTGTACAAAGATCATCAATCAGCATGCAAGCACTAGCAACGACTGGTCCGGCGAGCGCGCCACGTCCAGCCTCATCAATTCCAATAATGCACGTCGTTTTTGCCTGAGTAGAGGGCTTTGTGGGCAATTGACTGAATTAACAAAATAGTTCAAAATATATAAGTTGCTCTTTCCTAATCGTACGCGGAGTCTGCGCATTCGGTAGCGCTTTCGCTCGACACGTGGTCGAGCTCGTTGCCGAATTGTTGGCTCTATGGAAGGAGCTTGGACATGGATGTTCTCTGGTTCATGGATGATGAGACGTTGTTTACCTTCTGCTGGTACTCCTCGGTAGTCATGCACTTCAGTGTGTATATCTTCCTCGGGTATCTCTGGGTAAAAACTCCTCGTTAATGCCAACTTTAGCCGCTGCGTACCTCGTACGTGGCGGCTTGTTTTAGAGTGCGCGCAGAAGTTCACGCGCGATCTCTCGCTCGTTCCACGGGATCTGCCCCTGCTTCACCCACATGGTGGTGTCACTCCCTTTCGCACAGAGAATGACGATGTCTCCGGGTCGGGCAGCTTTCACAATGAAGCGCATAGCTTCTCCACGATCGAAAATCTGATGAGCTTCGCACGCGTTCTGGTCAACTCCTGCCCAGACTTCATCAATAATCTTCTGTGGATCTTCGGTGTACGGATCTTCATTCGTGACGACGACGACGTCACCGAGATCGCTACAGATTTTTCCGACGAGTGGTCTTTTCTCCCGCATACGATCACCGCAACTTCCGGTGAGTACGAGAAGTCTCTTTCCCGCGGGGAGCATTTCGCGCAATGTGCTGAGTGTTCGCTCGTAGGCGTGCGGCGTGACGGTGAAATCCACATAGAGCGAAAAAGGTTGTCCTTCATCGATCCGTTCCATGCGGCCAGGAACTCCACGGAAGTCCTTCAGTGCTTCTGCCGCAGTTCGCAAAGGAATGCCCAACGCGAGTGCACTCCCGATGGCCGTAAGCGCGTTTTCGACGTTGAAATGACCAGGGATCGCTAAAGTGAGCTCGCAGGTTTCTCCCGATTTCTGACGGAGTGTCGCGACGATGCGGCCATCAACAATGTGAATATTTTCTGCGGAGAGATCAGCGTTTGGAGACTCTGTCGCATATGTCATGGTGTGTGCCGCAGGGATGTCCCTATACATCGCATAGGATTCATCCTCGAGATTGAGCACCTTTGTTCCATTCCGGCGAAGCATGCGAAACAAAATGCCTTTGTCTGCTCGGTACTGCTGCATGGATCCGTGGTAATCGAGATGTTCCATAGAGGTATTGGTGATCGCACCGACGAGTGGCCACGTGCAGAGGACGCGTCCCTGGGTGAGTCCGTGCGATGACATTTCGATGACGGCGTGTGTGCATTCATTCTTCACGAGGTCACGCAGAAATTTTTGAATCATGAATGGTGACGGCGAGGTCTTCTGCGTCGTGTTCCAGGTGACTTGATCTTCGATCTGCACGAACGCGGTGGAGAGTGCTCCCGTTTTTATACCGGCACGCTGAAGAATGTGTGCGGTCATGCCGACGGTCGTTGTTTTCCCATCTGTGCCGGTAATTCCAATGATCGTGAGAGATCTCGCGGGGAAACCGTAACGAAGTGCCGCCAGAAATCCCTTTGCCCGATGCCACGAAAGGCGCAGGGGACTGCGCTGCGGGATGAGTGCTTTTAAGCGACGGAGGAGTGCGCTCATACGGCTACGCATTGTAAACGAAATATTTTGATAGTGTATTGTGTCACCTATATCGGCGTAGCGCTACGCCGATATTCGCTTTTGTAAGTTGTAAAACAGTGATTGTGGATGAGCATCGCGAAGTCGCATCATGGACGCTTCAGGATACCACGCGCACGCTGGATATCGATCGCAATTTGCTCTTTTAACGCATCGACGGAGGGGAAGTTTTCGACGCTCCGTAGCCATTCAATGGTCTCGACGGTGACCGACGTTGGAGGAGTATCAACGACCTCGTCGAGCAGATGCGCTTCGCATGACGGAGTGTCTTTAAAGACTGGCCGCGGTCCGTAGTGGAGCGTCGCCGGAAATTCTTTCTCGTCGAAGGTGACGTAGCAGGCGTACACGCCCTCCTTCATTGCTGCGGGAACATCACTCATCGAAAGATTGATCGTGGGCGTGCCCAGACCTTTGCCTCGTCCTGATCCCCGTACCACTCTAGCGGAGAATGTCGTACGCATTAGGGGTTCTCGCCGAGAGCTTCGCGTGCGCTCGATGCCATGTTGCCCGCGATGGTTTGCACTTGCTCAGCGATAGAGGCAAGCTCTGGCGCGATCTCCTTGGCACTGGCACCGAGATCCCACGCTTCCTTTGCGAGTGTGACGACCTGTTCGTATTGCTGGTTGGCTCCGGCCTCGTAGGCCAGCACAAGTTTGCGGAACGCTTCCGAAACCTTGACCGCTCCACGGACAATCGACTCATCTGGTCTTTGCAGGTGCGCTCCGCGTGCGGCGATGAGACCGCGAGCCGAGGCGAAGTTCGCCTGATCAAGAGCATTCTGTTCCAGTAAGTTGAGGAGAATAAGAATTTCATTCTCTGCTTCGGAAAGCAGCGCCTGTGTACGACGACCTTCGCGATACATGATGAAACGGTAGAGCAGGAGAGCAGTCTCACCGCGTGTCAGTTCTTGGGCCGGGTAGAGGAGACCGTCTTGTCCGACCATGATCATGGAGGACGCGACTGCGTAACGCATGTACGGATAGAACCACTCATTCACATTTGCGACGTCCGACGAAAGCGGGAGCGAAAGTTCTGAGAGTGTCGTAGTAGGGGCGACTTCATTGGCGAGCTCCAGCATTTTCAAAAATTCTGCACGAATGACTGTGTTTCCTCCGAGGAAATTAGGCTTTGATGGCGGACCGTCGATCACGCCGCGCGCTCGTGCGGCTTCGGTGTAGGGGAGGAACCAGGCATCCGCAGTGACATCGCCGAACGGGCTCGTGGTGTAATTCGAAAGAGTCTCAGCATCCACTATCGGGGCGATAATGATCTTCAGCGCTTCCGCTCGATTCACCTTGCGATCAGGTTGGAACGATCCATCGGCGTATCCAGAGATCACGCCATTCTCCTTCAGGTATTCCACAGCCTCGAATGCTGGGTGTCCTGGAGGAACGTCCGAAAAAGACTGCGTTTGGGCAAAAGCCGTGGAAACGAGGAAGGCTGATCCGAGTGTTGTGGAGAGGCACAGGAGTGCCCGTTGTCTCGTCATATGGCCGCGATGGTAGCAGGAGGTTCTCGTCGCTACAACTAGCCCTTTCTGCCGCCGTTTTTCAAAAGATCATACATATACGCTTCAGCGGAATGATGAAGTGATTTCAAAAAAATTACCTCAGTTCGTCAACCGCGTGCTTTCTCTTCCTCGCAGATGTGGCTTCTCTGTGCACTCTATTCTTTGATGCTCGTATGGTTGACTGGCCACATGGTGCTTTCAGATGAGAGCACGGTGGCTCTGTCATGAAAGATCAGAGACATTGGTGCCTTTCGTGGTCTTTCGGAAGCGGGCTACGCGCATATGCGGCATCGAGAAATCTCGGAAAGATGCGATACGCTCCAACTGCGGAGCGTGCAGAGAGAGTGATTCAGCCAAGAGAGAAAATAGAAGATCGGACAGAATCGCAACAGAGCGGTGGTGTGCAGAATGTCTTCGTTGAAGAGTTGGAGCAAATGTCAGAGAGAGCTGGACGCGGAGCTGCAAATTGTCTATAATAAAACGATAGATAATTTCATATACACCTCATACACAAACATCCTCATCAGCTACGTGCATCCTTACATGTGATCCACTCACTCTTTCGAGAAGCGAGTGAGTGCGAGTTGAGTGACGGTGCGAAGTTACGACTCAAGTGGTTCCTCCACTTCTTGGAATATGGAGAGAACGTTAGTGTTACTTGTCGACACTTTGGGATCGCGCGCTCAACGTTTCTCCGGTGGATGAAAAGATTTAATCCTGAGGACCCTTCTTCACTCGAAGAGCGTTCGCGTCGACCGAAGCATCTTCGCCAACCCGAAACAGATTGGCAGACGGTTGCGGCGGTCGGGTGGTACCGTCAGCGTGAACCGTTTATCAGCAAAGAGACAATTGCGGAAAAATTATTGCTCGAGCGTGGAGTTCACGTCTCACCGGCAACGGTGGGGAGAATTATTCACCGAAACACCTTCTTCTTTGCGACCACTCCGGCACACCGGAGAAAGCGCGAGGAAGCCATGCGACGTGCATCGAAAGATCAGCAGGGACCTGCATGGGAATCCACCTTCCCGTTTGATCCGACCATTCACCCCCTCTCCGCGTGATGCGCCGCCTTCTCTCCATAGTCGGCGCGGTGCTCGCATTCCTTCTGGTCACCCAGATGAGTGCAATCGAGCGTGTGTACGCGCAAGAGAGCGATTCTTTCTCTGTGGAGGAAGATGTGGGGAATGAAGCAGGCGATGGTGAGGTTTCTTCGGACTCGTATCAAATGGAAGATGTCTCCGTATCGTGGGAGGAACCTGATGCAGAGAGTGAGAGCTTCCAGGAAGGTTCTGGTGGGGATGACGAAGACAGTTCTGGCGGCGGCGGGTCCGGTGGAGGATCCTCTGGTTCTGGTGGGGGAGGAAGCAGCGACAGTGGTGAGACTTCGTCTTCCTCGAGTGGTGGAGGTTCGAGAGGCGGGGAGTTCGCTACGCCTGGTGAACAAACAGAACAAGAAGTTTCTCCGACTCCTGCGACTCCGTCGCGACCAGCAGCACCGTCACGAGCGATCGATCCATTCCCTGATTTGTCATTTTCTCCAGAGTCGTTCCTCCCGAGTTTCCGACTCACCTCGGATCAAGATGTGCAGCAATTCGGGAAATCGCAACATCTCTTACGTCACGAATTTGGTGTTACTGACAGTCCTTGGCGGTCACCGTGGGGTTCGATGCACGAATACATGCCGTTTGCCCATAAAATGGTCATGTACTCGAGTGACAATGCGACGCATGTACTTCTTTTTGCGACAAATGTTCTGCTCTTCGTTTCGCTCATCGCTATTGGTGCAGGCATCGCGAGTGGAAGAATCGTCATCGTCACAAAAAAGCCGAAACGTGTACGTCGATTGAAGCGCAAAGGTCATCATCTCAAAACACATCGCGGGAAGGTCGCACACATGCGCAAAATAGGAGTTGCTGTTCTTCTCGTTGCGGCGTTCACTCTGTTCCTCCGTGGTAATCCGGCAGAAGCCAAAGACTCCGTGCCTGCATATATTTCCTACAACGGAACACTGCGAAACTCCGCAGGGGTCGCCATTACTACCAAGCACGTCTTTCGCTTCAGCTTCTGGTCAACTGTTGACGCGGTCCCTGCGGATCTCCTTCCTGGCAAAGTGATCGATACTTCTGCAGCGGGGTATGCAGGTTGGCAGGAGGTGCAGGGTGTCACTCCCAAGACGAATGGAAATTTCTCTGTGAAACTCGGAAGCGGGTCTGCAATTCGTGAGTTCAAAGAAATGTCTGAATACGAGCTACAGAATCTGCATCTGCAGGTGGAAGTAAAGCCTGACGGTGCTCCAGATACCGCGTACGAAATCTTGGACGTCAGCCCCCAGAATCCTGCCGTCGATCGCTCGGCGATCCGCTCTGTTCCTTTCGCTTTGAATGCGGATCTTGTGGATCAGAGAGGCGTCGGAACGGGGAGCGGACAGATCGCAGTGCTGGGTCCTGGAGGTGTATTCGGATCTGCACAGATGGGTGGTGGAACCAATAGTGGGACCTTCATCATCGACAAAGACAACACCGAGGGCTCTGCAGTCACGCTGCAATTTGGTCAGAATTTGGGGAAGAAGTTGTCGTACAATCAAGCGAGTACCTACTTCAACTTCAATGATGATGTGAATATTCAGGGAAACCTGACGGTGACGGGACTCATCAACGGTATCGATATCACGACGATTAGTAGTGATAACGATTCACACCTGAAAGCGTCGAGCGGTGCTGGGCTCACCGTCAATATTGCTGGTGGGGACTATCGCCTTGGTGGAGACGTCACGCAATTTACGGGAACGAGCAGTATCGCGGTCGCCAACAACACAACAAATTACGTCTTCTTCACGGGAACAGGTATGCAGGTGACGAATGCAGGCTTCCCCACGAATAAGATGTTCATTCCTGTGGCAACGGTTGAGACCGCTGGTGGAAACATCGTATCGGTCGACGACCGTCGTGTCTTCAATAGTGATGACCGCGAGCGGACAGTCGAACTCTTTTTCCACCCTGAGTATCCCAATGTCAGCTACCAGGGTGATGCGACCAGTAACGTGGGGCAGATGACGGTCAGTCACGATGGAATCAACAAGAACAATTATTACCAGTGGACGAGCACCCGGTTGGACCTGCAGGACTACAATGTGATCGTGCGTGTAACGCTCTCTTCAGATTTTGTTCGATGGGCACCCGCGCCTCTGTCAGTTGCATACCGCTCCGCATCGGGGAACGTGGCAGAAAATAAGATGGATATCTCCGTGCTCGATACCAATGGGTCGCCTGTGTCACTGAGTGGCGCAGCGACAGGTCTCGTGAGCACAACCTGGAATACGACCAACCTCACGTACGGTGGTACTCCGACGTGGAACCCCGGTCAGGACATGTTGCTCTCCTTTAAGATGTCCGCAAAAGACGCGAAGCAAATGCACTTGGGCAAACTGACACTGAGGTATGTCACACTTCTATCGGAGTAAGGGGCAGTTATTGCCGCATTTGGGCTTATTCTTGTGCTTTTAGTAGGTTCCCTTATTGATAATATCAGACAATGAATATTGGATTCAGTCAATATATGACCCGAGACAGGGAAACAAATTTTTGGTATACTATCTGGAAACATTTCACACACACATCTATGCGTCTCTCCTCATCTCAGTTCCTGCGCATGCGTGCCCTCCATCGGGGCGTCGCGCTCGTGATCGGATCGGTGATGCTCGTCTCGAGCGTCGGAGTGCAGGCTGCGTCCAGCTGGAACCCAACGGTGCTTGTGAACACGGAATCGTTTAATACGATTGATGAAGGAGACAGCACAACGAATATCGAAATTCGTTTCGGTGGAACACTGAATGAAAAACTCTTCTACGATCGTACGAACAATCGTTTCGTCTTCTCTCGTGGACTTCGCGTCGGTGGCAACATCACCGCGACTGGTTCATTGAGTATCCAGGGAACGATGTCCGGTGTCTACCTCCGTGTCGACAGAAACGCCGACATTTGGGGAAACCTTGCTGCAAGCGGAACGATCAACGTCGATGGAGCAGCGACTCTCGGCAGCACACTCGATACCGTTGGAGCCGTCACGACCGATAGCACACTCCAGATCAACGATGACAACACCGGTAATGCTCAACTCATCTTCGGTAATGACGCCGGTGATGAAACGATTACGTTCAACGATGGAACAGAGGAATTCGATGTGTCTGATGATGCGAATGTGACGGGCACTTTGGACGTCACGGGCACTGTTACGACCAATACGAACCTGACGATCAATGCGGACAACGGTGACGCGGATGCGGTACTCACATTCGGAAACGATGCGGGTGCAAAGGCGCTCACATACTCGAATACAAACACGCGTTTCGAATTCAACGATGACATCCGCACGACGGGGAACCTTTCCGGTTCGACTCTCACAGTGGATGGCACCGTGACGATCCGTGGCGTGGCGTACACCTTTCCATCAGATGACGGAACAAACGGACAATTCCTTCGAACCGACGGAAACGGAGTGCTCACATGGGCAGCGTCGAGCGTAGGAACAGGAAGCGGAGGTGTTGTCGCACTCAGTCCGGAATACCCGAACGCCGTCTACTTCTCCAGCGGATCAAGCTATATCGGACAGATGGGCTACGCGTACGATTCGACAAACAAGGAGAGTTATTACCGATGGACTTCGACGAAGTCAGGTATCCAGGATTACTGGACTGCCGTGCGCGTCCGCATCCCGGACAATTTCGTTTCCTGGGATAACGTTCGCCCGATGCAATTCCGTTACCGCACAGGCAACGCGAGCTCCGCAGTAAACAAACTTTCCGTGCGTATGCTCGACACCGCAGGTGCGGTTGTCACGCTCACGGGTGCGGAGGGCCTCGCCAATACTAGCTGGACCACTGCAACTATTACGGGCCCTGCGGGTGCTGGCA
>JAGVCI010000005.1 GCA_020059985.1 Candidatus Peribacterales bacterium
CATGAGACAGAGAGGATACGAGTTACCTCATAGCGCTCAAGTTTCGAACATGGCACGACTCTTCCATGAGGATACCGTTCTCACACTCCGCCGCGCAGATCCGGCACATGTCTATATTTCAAAGGATACATACAATGCGAAAGGGCATGAGGGATTAGAAAACACAGAAGAGCTGGTTCCTATCACAGATCTGTAGTCGACCGAGACGTTATTTCGATTTTCGACGTCTCTTCACCCATGCGAGTCCAGCTGCCGCGCCCATCGCCAAGAAGGAGATCGCTGCTGGACCAGTTTCGCCGACGGTTGTTCCACTCGGTGTAATCACCGGAGTCGGAACGTACGCAGCGACTGGAATAGTGGCGACGGGGAGAGTGCCCGTGACGACCGGAGTTGTAGGCACAGGCTCGGTCGGAACCAGAACGCCAGTCGGTGCGGAAGGATGCTGATTGGCCACCTGTGCGAGTGTTCTTTCGTTGTACGAGAACTGCGCGATATTGGTGAACGACGCACCAAGCTCGGTCTCCGCGTCGACCGTCACCGTGTACAGGTGATCGGATTCGAGGGGTTCCGCGAGAATGATCTCCACCGTGCGCGAGTCGATCTGCGTGATGGAGACCACCGGAATTTGCGGTGATCCGCGGATGAGGTAGCGCAGAACATCGAGCATCACCTCGCGGTTCACTGGAACGCGGAACTCGATACGAATCTTCGTGGGCGAGAGCACCGTGATGCGGATGGCATCAGCCGGGAACTCGTCTGGGTGAATCTCCGTGAGACAGAAGCGGTTACACCCATCGCCGTTCGTGAGGTTGCCGTCTTCACACTGCTCCGCGGGAGCTCTGAAACCATCACCACAGACTGCAGGAGTGGCGACCATCTCAAGTGCGCAGACAGCATTGCATCCGTCACCCGCCACACGATCGCCATCGTCACACTGTTCGCTCGTTTCACGCACGCCATCGCCGCAACGCGGCATGGTGCAATCCGTGCGACAGGAACCTGGACGAGTATCAGAGTTCAGGCCTCCCTCGTCACATTGTTCTTCTTTATCCAGTTTTCCATCTCCACACACGCCTGCAGCGGCGACCTCTACTTCTCTAGAGCACTCCGCGCTGCAACCGTCACCTGCACGTCTGTTGCCATCGTCGCACTGCTCTCCGCTATCCGTGCGTCCATCGCCACACACCGGTTCGGGTTCATCTTCGGGCAGTCCTTCGATCTGGCACGATGCATTGCATCCATCGCTCGCACGCGTGTTTCCATCGTCACACTGTTCGCCCGGTTCGAGGACGGCGTTGCCACAGCCATCTTGGCGTTCAGGCTCCTCCGGAGCGGCTGGACGTTCGATCGCACAGATCGCATTGCATCCATCGTCATTATTCTTGTTGCCGTCATCACACTGTTCATCCTGTTCGAGTATGCCATTGCCGCAGCCCGGATCGGGAAGCGTGATGAGACGCGGACCATCAGGAGTGGACGTCGTGGTTCGTAACTGACACTCGTTGGAGCAGCCATCGGTATTAATCGTATTGCTGTCGTCGCATTGTTCTCCGAGACGAGCGGTCGTAATGCCGTCGCCGCAGCGCAGCAACTGACAGAGCGCAGAGCAGATCCCCACGCCATTTTCTCGACCGTGGTCACATGTTTCCTCTCCCTCGATTTTTCCGTTTCCACACACCGGTGCGAGCGGCGTGATTGCGGGAGGTTTCGGGAGAGTAACGACCGGCTCACGAACCGTCGGAATCGTGTTCGGCTTCGTAGGCTTCACATTGGTTGAAGTGTTCGTCTCCACCTTCACGATGCGACAGCTGCGATCGCAGCGACGTTCATCGCCCAGTGCCGATGTCGAGAGTGTGGTATTTGGCGGATCACACTGTTCTGTGGCGACACGAAGGAATCCGTCTCCACACCAGGCATTCACACAATGATTGAGACATCCGTCGGTGTTGTCATCGTTCCCGTCGTCACATTGCTCCACTCCTTCGCGGGTACCATTTCCACAGAGAAGCGTCGTCACACAGGATGTATCACCAGCAGGACAGAGCGAGCGGCAAATGCTCGGCTCCGTATTTTCACAGGTGTATCCATCCTCTATGCGACAGAGCGAAGAGCATCCGTCACCAGAGAAAGCGTTATGATCATCGCATTGCTCAGCACCGAGTCTCCTGCCATCTCCACAGAGTGCTCCGCAGATGCTCGGGTTTCCTGAACAGAGGAATCCTGTTTCGACAGTACAGGTAGCTGTGCAACCGTCTCCAATTTGCAGGTTTCCATCGTCACAGGCCTCTGCTCCAGTTTTTCGGCCGTCACCACAGATCGCGACACAGGCGCTCGGGACTCCCGTGCATTCAAATCCGAGTTCGGTTTCGCAGGTCGCAGAGCACCCGTCGCTCGCGATGGCGTTTCCGTCGTCGCACGATTCGTCACCGAGGAGCAGCCCGTCACCGCAGATACCGCGGCAAATACTCGGACTTCCTGTGCAGGAGAATCCCCCGCCAACGGTACAAGTCACCGAGCAACCATCTCCATCCAGAATATTTCCGTCATCACAGGCTTCGTTCACTGTGCGCACTCCATCACCACAGACCTCGATACAAACACTCGGATTGCCGCTACACGTGAAGCCGGGTTCCACCGTGCATGTTGCAGAACAACCGTCGGCTGCGTCCGTATTATCATCGTCACAGACTTCGACGCCACGCACGAGTCCATCACCGCAGATACCGACACACAGGCTCGGTGTGCCGCTACACGTGAATCCGGTTTCGATGCCGCACGACTTCGAACATCCGTCATCGTCGGCAGAGTTTCCATCATCGCACGTTTCATCGCCGACCTTCACGTTGTCTCCGCACACTTCCGCGCAGACGCTCGGTGAGCCAATACACTCAAATCCGGTTTCCGGTGCGCAGAGCGGTGAGCACCCGTCACCGGCGGTGCGATTATCATCGTCGCAGATTTCCCCCTGCTCCACGAACCCATTGCCACAATCGAGGAGTGAGAGCTGACAGAATGATGCTTCGAACGTCCAGTTCTCTGTATTTCCTCTATCAACGCATTCAGTAGTACATGCGAGCGGATTCTCCCCAAGGGATTCGCCATCTTGAACATCCAATGTCGAAAGAACAGCAGTACCTTGCACGTCGATCATCCAGCGACTTCCCTCGGTGGTCGAACGCAGAGCCAGGAACGTGCAGGCCTCGTCGTCAGTATCGCCGGAAAGCGTGAGCGTGCCAGCGACAGTCTGTGTCTCTCCCGCTTCTAGCAAGAGAACGCCAGGTTCTGACGTTTCCATCGAGAGATGATGGTATGTGGTCGATCCTTCGATACGATGCGTCGGTCCCTCGAGAATAACGCTCGACGTGCCCGGTTGGAATGTTCCGCCCTCTTCCACGATCCAATCACCGAGGAGATGCAGTTCTCCATCCGTTCCCGTCAGAATTCCTTCGGAGACCGTAAGGTTACCGTTCACATCGAGAGTCGCCGGAAGTGTGAACTGCGCTGTCGTTGCTCCACTAAAGGTCAGGTGATGATACGGAAGATCCTGCACCGTCGTGGATCCCGTCGGGAGCGCGTAGCGCACGGTAGAACCTGCGGCGAGTGTCGGCGGAGTTAATTCCTCAGTTCCATGGAGTTGAAGAATACCGCCATTGTTGATCAGGATATCCGCACCTTGTCCGGTCGCGAGGAGATCGAATCCTCCGAGATCGAGAACGCTTCCGTCTGTTACAGTCAGATCACGAGATGCTGTCGCGAGTGTGAGCGGAGCACCCAATGTCACGACGCCTGCAGATTTTGCGAGGCGAATATCCGCAGTGAATGCGGCTGGATTATCGTTCACCGTGAAGAGTTGATCCTCCGTGCCTACAAAGTGTAGAGCAGCATTTCCACCGAGGAACGTCGATCCGGCTACCGTGACATCGCCATGCGCTTCGAATACACCGCTATTCGCTAGACCGCTTTCCAGCGCGAGTATTCCGTCAATGGTCACGATGCGTCCTGTCGGAGAGAATGCAAGCGCGAAGTTCGACTGTTTATTCACCGTGAAGTCATGGAATCGCACACCGACAGGCAGAGTCCAGAGTCGCGCGAGTCCATCCGCGATGATGAGCCCATTCTGCGTATTGAAGGACGCGCCCTGTGCGAGTGTGACATCTCCTGCGATGCGCGTTTCTTCAGGCAAGCGGACGATACCGGCGTGAATGGCCACAGGACCATTGAGGTCGAGCACGCCCACGCCCGGCGTCGCCGTGAGTATTCCATTGACGATCTCAAATCCAGAGTTCGCGACGATCGTGGCATCATCGAGTGTGATCGTATTCGAGAAGAGCCTGAACTGTGAGTTGAAGGTCACGGTGCTTCCACCATCGACGGAAAGTGTCGCTCCATCGAAGTTCACGAAGTTCTGTACGACGAGCGCACCACCATTGATCACAATCGATCCACCGTTGAGTGTATTCGACCCCTCCAGTTGCAGCGTCCCACCCGTGACAGACGTCGTACCTCCGAACATGAGGAGCGTGCCACCGATAATCGTGGTTCCGGAGACTTGCTCGAATGTTCCACCGTACATCGAGAGACTTCCCTGTTGATGGAACTGGAGATTGCCTCCTTCCACACGAATTTTTCCTGCTTCGAGGGAAACATTTCCTTCGAGGAATGCAGTGGCACCGCTCGTGACTGGACTCTTCAGTGTGACTGCCGAGGATCGGAGAGCCATGCGCGGGAGGCTTCCGCCATCCGCGAGTGTGACTGCACGGACAGTCGGCCCTTCGAGAGATAGAAGACCGGTTCCACCGTCGAAGCCAGATTCGTGCGTGACAGGACCGAGTGCTTGGATAGTGCCGATACCGAGATCTCCGTCCCCAAGGACAAGTGTTCCCTGCGCAATAACTGTGTCCCCCGTCGTGACGTTGAGACTCGATCCGTTATTTTTGCGCAGCGTCACATTGTAGAAAGTTTCCGTCGACGGAACATCAATACTGTGCGATGTGCCATCGAAGATCACTGTTCCATTATTGTGGTGGAAGACACCAGCCGTCTGCACCCAATCGCTACGAACGTGGAGAACGGGCGGCGCTTCGAACGTTCCTCCTGAGAGGCGGAAGACACCGACGAAGTCGTCGTTGAAGGCCACAGTTCCGTGTTCCGGATCAAATATTCCACCGGAAAGTGTGACGTCTCCGTTGAAGAGTACACCGATCGTTTCCGCGCACAGATCGAACACACATCCGTAGTCACCGTTGCGACCGACCGTCGTCCCATCTCCGCATGTTTGCGTTTGCGGAGCGCAGGTATCACCGAGGTGGATCTCCGGTGCCACTGTCTGTTCGTAGACAAATTGTCCCGCAGTCTGGCTGTAGTCTCCGTTGATCTCCACGATGTGCGGACCCTTGGCAAAGACTCCGGCGAGTTCCATACCACCGACTTCGATATCGCGGTCGAGCTCGATGATCGTACTGGATGGAATATCGAGAATCGTTCCTGGAGCAAGCAAGAGCTGTTCTGCAGTTACCGTCACGAGTGAAGAAACATCAACAGTCGAAACGCCACCGACGAGGAATGCGGTGTCGAAGACTTCCGATGTCCGCTCACGGAGATTTTCTAAGCGCAGTGCACTCGCACGTAGCTTCACGCCGCTGACCGTCGTTCCACTCGCACGATGCACGGTGAGCGCGCGACTCGGTGCACCCTGGAGGAAAAGCGTGAGGAGATCACCAGTCACAAGCGATTGATCATCGAAGCTGAATGTTCCATTCGCGCCTGTCAACGTCGTGGCAACCGCTGGACCTCCGTTGATACTGAGGGCAACAGTCGTACCGATACCGAGAGGCGTAACACCATCTGCGAGGTACGCAGTTCCCGATACTCGTGCCCCTCCGCCACCTCCACCCGCATCATCACCGACACAGTAATCGACAGTCACGGTTCCACTGACGCCCGTATCCACGATGAGCGTTCCGTTCGAAGGATCGATTTCGATGCGGTTCCCCGCAGTGCCCTGACCCGGGAGCGAAAGCGAAGGACCGCTTTGGATATAGGTCTCGAATTGAAGATCCTCTTCCATTCCGGAGAGCCAGAGGAACGGATACCATTGACCAAATTGCGGAGAGTACACGTATGCATCTTCGCCGGCGAGCGCAGAGTAATTGCACATGGTGAGCACATACGGTGCATCTCCTCCCCATCCAGACTGTGCACTGCGCAGGACGAGTACGTAGCGTTCACCCGCAGTCACCGTGGCGAGCTCCTCAAACACGACCGTGAATTTTTGATCCACATCGGTCACAAAATCGGAGAACGGAACATCCGAAACATCGAACGTCGTCGTCGCGAGGAGCGTGCCCGCATCATAGGTTCCCGTGGAATCATCGAATTCACGCAGTTCAACATCAATGGTTCCCTGTGTTGTCGTTCCCACTTGTCGCAGCATGTGTAGAGACACAGAACTAAATGCTCCTGTCTGACCCGCGACAAAAGACTGCGCGTACGCGTCCATGAATCCAGAGAGAGGATCACCGAGAAGGAATGACGCCATTCCGCAGTAGGTCACGTTCCCGTTCGCCACGGGGAGGAAATTATTCACATCGATGACCTCGTCACCACCAGAGAGCGCATCGTTTCCATTGATCGCGACGCGGAGATCCCCTTCTGCGTACGCAGCTTCAAGGGATTCCACGGTATTTTCGATCGGGGCCCCAGACGCGCGAACGAGTGCGACACTCTGGTTTCCATCATCGAACCGGAAAGTGGTAGGGTTCGCATCACCGGCATTTCCAGCACTGCTTTCCTCGTAACACGTGACATCGGGGTTCACGATGCGCTGCTCGCAGTAGTCCACAGTGAGCGGCGTCGAGAATGCAGTGTCGAGTGTGAATGTTCCAAGTTCTGGGTTCACGATAATGCGTCCTCCTGGCGTTCCCTCGCCTGCGAGTACAAATGCCACATCTGGGCGCTGAATTGTCGTCTCGATGCCAAAGTCCCACTGTGGCATTTCTTGGAGACTGAATTCATTCGGGTAGAAGAATACTCCTCCGGTGTATGCGGGCGTCGAATGCGTCGGTAATGTGACCACACTTCCGGTCACTTGCGTCGCATCCAGTTCGAGAATGTATTTGGTATTGCGAGTGAGAGTCGGCGGTGAGGCGAAAGTTACATTCAGAAATGTCGTGTCGTTGATCGGAAGCGAACTTGCCGGAAAGCTCACTTGGCCAAGCAGTGCTCCTCCGAGCGGATACGTTCCTTGTGGAGTGCCCACACGCAAGCGCACGGTGAATGTTCCAGCGATTGATGTCGATGCTTTGCGCGCGCGAACTTTCAGAAGCTCAAGCGTCCCGTCGACCGTGCTCGTGAATGTCTGTGCTGCGTTTTGCCGATAGCCAACCATATTCGCGATGTGGAAGACCTCCTGACGTGCCGGACTCATGATCGACACATCGGTCACGAGTGGTCCGGGCCCGGGAACTATCGGTGTACCGTTACTGTAGAACGTGAAGGCACCGGCATCGTACGCAGCCTGGAGCCCGGAAACGGTGAACGGAATTGGCGTGTTCGTTTCATCCACCATCACAATCGCATCGCCGTCACGATCAAAGGTGAATGTGTCGCTGTTCGCGTCACCCGCATTTCCTGGCAACACTCCTTCGTGA
The DNA here is from genome assembly GCA_020059985.1 of Candidatus Peribacterales bacterium. GTDB lineage: Bacteria > Patescibacteriota > Gracilibacteria > Peribacterales > Peribacteraceae > JAGVCI01. The sequence goes on from JAGVCI010000005.1 coordinate 7,650, forward strand.
CAGTCAGGTGCTGAGCTATGGAACTCTTCGATGTAACAGTAATCGCCGGTCACAGTTCCAATCGTCGCAAGGTCCACAGTGACAGCACCGGTCAGCGGATCCACGATCACACGTTCGCCAGCAGTTCCCTGTCCCGGAGGAACAATTTCGAGACCTGGCAGACGAATCTGTGTTTCAAATCCAAAATCTAAATTGGTCGGTGCATTTTGCCATGTCGTTGCTCCTGCGCGAATCTTCGCAATACCTCCTGCGTAGACAGGTGTGGTATGAAGCGGGAATACGACCACTCCACCCGTGACCTGCGTTCCTTCGATGACGATCGCATACTTCTGTCCACTCACGAGTGTCGGTGGAGTCGGGAACGAGACCGTGAACGACACCGTCGGAGAAAATATCGACAGCGTATTCGCATCAACTGTGGCTTGCGCAAGCAGCGTTTCGTCGGTTGGTGTGCCTGTCGCATCATCGTAGATCTTCACCGTCAGTGTTCCGCCAACAGCTGCTACCGATTTTCCAGCTTGGAATGTAAGGGAGTGGAACACGCCATTCGTGTTATTCGTAAATTGCTGTGCAATGGCTTGTAGACTGCCCGGTCCAGCGCTCATGGCGTTGGCAACGGCAAGACTGGTCGCCGCGACATCGGTGACAATCTGCGGAGCTGCCGGAACGATCGGTGCACCATCGCGATACACATGAAGTGCGCCCGCCGTGTATGCCGCATTGAGTGATACGGCATCCGATCCAATTGTATTCCCGTTACTATCGACGAGTTCCGTCGGCGTTCCTGCGGGATCAAACGTGAAGGTTTTTGGATCCGCGTCTCCGGCATCGCCAAGGGCAACACCGGTCACACAGACCAATTCGGATTCCTCTTCATCGACAACAGGATCGGAGAAGATCGGCATACTCCTAAGGTGTGGGAGTCCATCGGCGAGCATCGTCCAGATGCTCTGGAAGTCCCATCCGTACGTTGCGGAGTTTTGGAGCTCAGAGAGTGTTTTTGGTGTTCCTCTGTTCGGAGAGAAGTCCTCAGGACTCTTCGCCACATCATAAAATCCGCTGATGAATCCGCTCTCGAGCCACCCGACAATTCCTCCAACCGTATCTCCGGCAAGACAATTCGTGCACGAGATTTCTCCAAAGGAGACGACTTCCGTCATGCTCGACGAGTTTCGGCCGACGATACCTCCGACAAGATACGTACCGGATGCATCTGCATCCGACAGCATTCTCGAAAATGCGTTCTCGATGCCATACCCGATAATTCCACCAACGGTGTAGCCACCGTTCACTATACATTCCGTGACCTCTCCTGCAGAAATCGCCGCAAATTGTGCAAAACCGAAGAGCCCGCCGACGTATCCCTCACCAGTGATAGAACACTCGCGGGAGAACATATTCTGAGCTTGTCCTGACTCGAACACTCCGGCGACGGAACCAACGACGTTCTCTCCTTCCACTGTCGCACCTCGCACCCCTATATTGTTGAGATTTCCAAGCGCATATCCTGCAAATGATCCAACATGGTTTTTTCCTTCAACCGTCGGATCAACGAGTTGCAGATCATGGACGTGACCAGTGGTGAGACCGAGGAGTCCAACATACTCGGTTGTGGGAGCAATGATAGTGAGATCCGTCACAGAGAAGCCATCTCCATCCAGAGATCCCGAGAAGGGGGTCGTAAGATCGCCCACAGGAACAAACCCATGCGTGTCTTCGCAGGCGGACCCGCCAGTTCTCCATTCGATTCCTCCACACGCGGTGAGACAGTCCGATTCGTTGAATGCGCATCCAGGGAATACTTCTCCGATACACGCAGACCGATCAACCCATCCACAACCCGATGTTGCGTTGCAGGATGTTTCGTCGACTGCAGCACACGTATCCGTGTTCCATGTTGCAGTAGCGCTGCAATCAATGTGATTTCCGAGTTTGTAGTGCGCAAAAAGATTCTGACTCATATTCTGAAGTTCGCTGCACGTCGTAATGACGTACGGATCTTCGACTGTTCCTGTTCCGATGAGTGCCGCAGGACCGCGGAGCACCGAGACGACGACGAGAGCGGCGAGCCCGACGCTCACCCCCAGAATCCAGCCATTTCTGGTGAAAGACATCACCATAGACGGAAGAGGAGGAAGGGCAGGAGGAACGGTGCTCCGGTGTTTGTTTGTGTGTTCGTCGTTACTTCCAGCTCACAGAATGCGTTGCATCCATCACCTGAGTCGGCGTTGCCATCGTCACACTCTTCCTCAATATTGAGAACACCATTACCGCACACGCTCTGCACTTTGGTCGGATCGCATTGGTAGCCCACGGCATCCGGAAGTGTGGCGAGATGCGCCGCACACTCCGGTCCACTCTTCGTGCGGAAGACCGCACCCGGGATAATCGTTCCATCGACCGCGAGTGCGAACATGTCCGGTGGGAGGGAGAGATACTCCCCCTCCTCATTCGTCACCACGATACTGAATGTTGCCGTGCGATCGACTCCGTACACGTAGTGCGCTTTATCAGGTGCAACAGAGATGCGAGGAGGCGCCACACCGTTTCGCAGTGTCGGCGACACGTACGCCTCTGCAGAGTTGATCACGTGCACGGGGCCAGGTCCGGAATTCATGACCAGTGTAAAGGAGACAGAGAGATCGGTCTCATTGACACCAGGCACGCCACACATGTTGGTCACTTGGATCTTCACGGTGTGTTCTCCTTCGTCGAAGCGGCTGATATCGAGCTCTGCCTGATATGCGCCCTCACAGAGAGAGCAGGTATTGGTACAGGCAGGATTGCGCTCCGTGTTGTAGAGACACGCAGCGCCTCCACAATCATCGCTCGTCGTGCAGGACTTCGTCG
>JAGVCI010000060.1 GCA_020059985.1 Candidatus Peribacterales bacterium
ATTCGACTTCTCGAGCACTTCAAGATCCCCGTTGAAGGAAAGAACGTCACGGTCGTCGGGCACAGTAACACCGTCGGAAAGCCCTTAAGCATGATGCTCCTCAACCGCAATGCGACCGTCACGACGTGTCACATCAAGACGAAGGACCTGAAATCTCACACAGAGAACGCCGACATCCTCTGCGTCGCCGTCGGGAAACCGGGACTCATCACCGCAGACATGGTGAAAGACGGTGCCGTGGTCGTCGACATCGGAATCACGAAGACTGCGGATGGACTGAAAGGTGACACGGACTACGATGCACTTCTGAAGAAAGTCTCCGCGATCACGCCGGTGCCCGGAGGGGTCGGACCGATGACCGTCGCCAGCCTCATCGCCAATTGCGTGAGAGCGAAGGAGAGACAGAACGAGAAATAGATCCTACTGAGGATCGACAGCGCAGATCCGCTTCACGAGTTCGCGGCATCCGTCGATCGTGAAGGACAGATCACCTCCGCGGATTTCATCACAGGGTGTGTCATCACATTCTGAAAGTGCGAGACCAACGTAACACTTATCCCGAGGTGGATTACTTTCGAGGTGCGCAAAGCGCTCCCCTTTCACTTCTTCACAGAGAGCAGGATTTTCCTCCGCAATCGCGCGCTGTTGGTAACAGTGATCCTGCTCGTCGCCACGGAGTGTGGAACACGGGTCCGATGGATCCCCACGGAGTGCCGCGAGTGCCTGCTCGGCTGTCCGTTTCACCTGCTCGTTCGGTGCGGCAGTGTGCTCCGTCGCACATCCAGCCTGCACCACCGCTTCCAAACAATTAGAAGGGGTGAGGAAAGTTTTCAGTTCTTCACAGAGTGAGGGCGTACACGAGACGACCGCAACCTCCTGGAAACACTTCTCACGCTGCTCCTCGTCTTCGACGTCATCGCAGTACATCGCTTTCTTCTCGTCACGCGCGAGCTCGCTCAAACAGAGATCACGCTCTCTTCCCTCGAGCTTCTCGCAGTCGGCTGCACCCGTACCCCACCAAGAGCAGGCGGAGAGGAGACAGAGAAGGACGAGTGACCATGCGTGACGATGCATGGCGATCACTATACAAGAGGAATGGTTTTCCGTAGAGGTCTTCTTGCGGTGCGAAAAAAGCTCTGTAGAATGCTTCCGTGGAGGTTCTTAACCTTTTCTTTCGGCTCTCCGGTCGCGGACCGGTTGGGCACTTTTTGCCTTCTCCTTGCAGAATCTAGATGTGTGGATTGATCGCTGTCGCAGGGTACCGGGACGTGATCCAAGACCTCTACGACGGACTGATTATGTTGCAACACCGTGGACAGGACGCGGCGGGAATCATGACGTATGACAATCAATTTCATTTGAAGAAAGCAAACGGTACCGTCCGTGACGTTTTCCACGAGAAATCACTCATGCGCCTCTCTGGGAACATGGGAATCGGACACGTGCGTTACCCCACAGCGGGTTGTTCCAGTGAGTTTGAGGCGCAGCCATTCTTTGTCTCGACTCCGTTCGGCATAGCGCTCGCACACAACGGAAATCTCACGAATACGAAAGAACTGCGCACATTTCTCCAGGAGAAAGAGTACCGCCACTTGAACACGAACTCCGACTCGGAAGTACTCCTCAACATGTTCTCGGTCGCACTGCGTAATCAGAAACCAAAAGGGAAACTGACTCCTGACCACGTCTTCAACGCCGTACGCACCATTTATCGCCGCTGCAAGGGTGCGTACAGTGCCGTCGCGCTCATCGGTGGACAGGGGATCGTCGGCTTCCGCGACCCGTACGGCATCCGGCCGCTCCAGATCGGGAAGCGTAAATATGGCATGAAGGAGGAATACCTCCTCGCGTCGGAAAGCACCTGTTTCAAGGCATTGGAGTTTGAGTTCGTGCGCGACGTGCGGCCAGGCGAGGCGGTCTTCATCGATCGACACAACAAGCTTCACACACGTCAGATGCGCAAAGGTGAGCTGCACCCCTGTCTCTTCGAGTGGGTGTACCTCGCCGCACCAGACTCCACCATCGACGGCGTGAACGTGTACAAAGCACGCGTTCGTATGGGCGAATCCCTCGCCAAGCAGATCAAAGCTGCCGGTATTCAGATCGATTCCGTGATCCCCGTGCCAGATACGGGCCGTCCGGTTGCCGCAGGACTCGCGGACAAACTGAAGGTCCGTTACCGCGAAGGACTCATCAAGAATCGCTACATCATGCGCACATTCATCATGCCGGGTCAGAAGATCCGCAAGCGCAGTCTCCACTTCAAGCTTCACCCGATCGAACTAGAGTTTAAGAACCGAAACGTTCTCCTGGTCGATGACTCCATCGTCCGCGGCAATACGAGTAAGAAGATCGTCGAACTTGTCCGCGAAGCGGGAGCGAAGAAAGTCTACTTCGCATCAGCAGCCCCGCCAATCATTGCGCCAGACCCGTACGGTATTGATCTTCCGACCACGAGCGAACTCATCGCTGCTGATCACACCGTGGAAGAGATCCGTAAATACATCGGTGCGGATGGACTCTTCTACGGAAAGCTCGAAGACCTCCACAAAGCTGTGCACTACGGAAATCCAAAGATCCGACACTTCAGCGAAGGATGTTTCACCGGAAAGTACCCGAC
>JAGVCI010000091.1 GCA_020059985.1 Candidatus Peribacterales bacterium
GATTGGAGGGATTTAATCACCGACGCGTGGTCGCTGCGCTCCCGCATTACTCTCTCCGGGAGCAACTTCTTTTCCCGGGCATCATGAAAAAATCGGGAATAGGACTCCTCTTCAGTCCGCACTTCAACGTGCCCCTGCGCTGTCCGGTTCCCTTCGTCGCGACTATTCACGACCTGATCCTCCATCGGTTCCCAAACGAAGCCTCGTCGATCAAACAATTCGCGTACCAAAAACTCATGAAGCACACTGTTGAGAAATCTCGTGAACTCATCGCCGTGAGTGAATTCACTGCGAAAGAAATTACGGAGGAATTCGGCGAAGAGCATCGTCGGAAAATGCGCGTGATTTCTGAAGGCGTCGGAGCTGCCTTTTCGAAAGCTTCAGAAGATGACCAAGCCGTTGTGCGCAGAAAGTATGGGATTGAGCATCCATTCTTCCTCTACGTGGGGAACGCGAAGGCGCACAAAAATATTCCCGCACTTCTCGAGGGCTTCACGCGCGCGAATGTCCCAGATCACTCTCTGGTGCTCGTCGCTGGAGGAAAAGAAGCTGAGGTGCTCTCGCTCCCGCAGAGCGTGATACGAATCGATAGTGTCCCGGAGAAAGAATTAGCAGCGCTCTACTCCGCAGCAACGTCGTTTGTCACCGCATCACTCTACGAAGGATTCTGTTTGCCGATTGTCGAGGCGAGAGCGTGTGGCTGTCCCGTGATCGCGGTGAATCGCACCGCAATCCCAGAGGTCGCGGATGGGGATGCACTCCTCATCGAACCAGATCCCGAGAGCATCGCGAAGGCGCTCCACATCGCCGCTGGTGGAACCCTCCCTCGTACGGAGAGAAAGACGCATTCGTGGGAGAAAGCGGCAAAAGAGACTCTCGCTGTCCTTCAAGGAGTACTCGCGCTACAGTGAAAATCCATGGAACGCCTCAGTAAGATTCTCCCTGGCGCACTCGCAAAGCGTGGACTCCTCGCCGAGAGTGACGCCTCACTCATCGTGCATCACGCCAAAATCTGGATCGCGGAGAAGCTCCCCGGCTCTGCCGCCATGCTCTTCGTTCGATCATTCCGAGATGGAGAACTCCTGATCGAGGCCGAAAATTCGATCGCTCTCCAGGAATGTGCCGCGAAAGAACTCCCTCTCCTCACTCATTTACGGGAAACGAAGGGGCACACCAAGGTGGCCTCTGTCCGGCTCCAGAGAGCCTAGAAAGGCCGTATTTCCCTTGCCTCGCCTTGCCCGGTTCCCTACACTCCCCGCGCTTTCATGCTCGTTATTCGCCTCCAGCGCACCGGCCGCCGCAATGAACCGACCTATCGGTTGGTCGTCGCAGATAAGCGCTCTGCCGTAAAAGGCAGCATCATCGAGAATCTCGGCCACTACCTTCCTTCCCGCGAGTCGCCGGTTTTTGAGTGCAACGTCGAGCGCATCGTCCACTGGGTGGGTGCGGGCGCCGCTCCGAGCGACACTGTTGCACGTCTGCTCACCAAAAACAGCATCTCGGTGAAGGGCCTCGAGAAGTACATCAAGCGCTACACGAAACAGCGTTCCAAGAGCGCTCCGGTAGAAGAGGCCGCAAAGCCTGCTCCAGCAGCTCCTGTTGAAGCAAAGAAAGAGGAGGCACCGGCCGCAGAGGCGCCAGCTGAGGAGAAGAAAGAATAAAACAAAAATGTATTTATTAAGGATTTCGAGGGAATCAACGATTTCGATGAAATCGAGGATCTTCTATATCCTCGATTCCCTCGATTACGTCGAAATCCTTTTATTGAAGAGCGTCAAAGATGTCGCGCACCAAGTCGATCACCATCGAGAAGGTGAGCTCGAACGGGATGTCGAGGAGCACCGTGATGAAGCGAACAACGAAGAAAGCGATGAACGAGACGAAGAGTCCGATGATCGCGAAGCGAATGGTCTGCACCGAGCGCTTGATTTTGTCCTCGTTTCCAGCGGAGAGGATGAACGAGATACCTCCCACAATGATGTACACCAAGGAGAGGATGGTCGCGATGATGAGACCGAGGGCGACGAACGTCGCGACGATCTCGATGATGGATCCGTTTTCTAGTAATTCGCGCAGCATGGAATGAGGTGAGGAAGGATTAGGATTGGGTCGCGAGTGTAGGCTCGATGACTTTCAGATTGATCCTCTGTGAGAGGTTGCCACCGATCAGTCGAAGCAGAGTACGAAGCGCCTTCACCGTCTGACCGCTTTTTCCGATCAGCTTTCCCATGTCGCGCTCGCTCACCTGCACGGTGAGGAGGACACCGAGGTCGTCGATACGCCCCTCGATTTTGAGTTGGTCCTTGTCATCGACAATCGTTTCGAGAACGTACTGAAGGAACAGCTGGCCCGGGATTTCCGTCGTAGTGGTCATCGTTTCGCGGAGTATAACGAGGGATCCTCGCTTAAAGCAAGGAAGCGATCATGCGCCGTTCGACGAATGCTGTCGGAAGAATGCCGAGAAGAGCGAACAGTCCGGCAAGCAACATGTCCATCGCGGCTCCCGTCGGAGGGAGATCAGTGACGATGGAAATCTTTGTCGTGATGACGCGCTCGGTGAGCGAGAGAGACTGGAGTCCATCACCCGTGAGGGACACCACGTTCGCGATTTCGGATCCATGCGGAGTCGCAGGATCGATGCCTACGGTGTAGCGCACGGTCCACGACTTGCCTGGTTCGATGACTGGAACAGTCCACATCAGTCGTCCGTCGACCATCTGTCCCTGCTCAGCGTCGAGCAGCGTGACGTACGGAGAGTCCATACGATCCTCGATCGAGAGGTTTGTAAGAGGATAATCAAAGATATTACGCACCGTCACGGTGTAGACGACGCTATCACCTGGGCGCACTTCTGTGCGGCTAGCACGCTTGGAGAGAATGCGATTCTCGAACATCGGGCGATCGGCAATGCCGGAGCCTTGTGAAACGGTCGAGACCTGCGTGAGATCGACTGCCGTAATACCGAGAGCGGCTGCCGTGTTACGGAGTTCTGCCCCGAGAGGAGCGTCGCTGCGCACGCGGAGCGTCACGTAGAGTTCACGCTGACCCATCGGGCTCACCGTGAGGTCTTCCCAGAAGACATCTTTGCCTGTCCAGTATCCACCGTCCGATGCATCGACGAATTCTGTGTACATCGGGAGAGCGTTCTTCACATCCACGTTCGTCGCAAGTTCTCCGCGGCTATTGCGGATCACGATGCGGTACGTGAGTTCGTCACCCGTGCGTGCGGTCTCGTGATTGTCATCCACAGTCACGCTGATCGACGCTGGGGCGATCTGTGTACGAAGAATGCTCGTCGTATCAATAGCTTGTGCCTGACCGCTCACCACCTTCAAACGGATGGCAGCGAATTCCGGAGTGTCGCGCTCGACTGTTGCGTCGACGACGAACTCCTGCACTTCTCCCGCAGCGATGTACTGGTCGTGCCACACCACCTGACGCTGATCCTGGCTGTAGTCGCCACTTGCACCGA
>JAGVCI010000039.1 GCA_020059985.1 Candidatus Peribacterales bacterium
GACAACCTCAGTGAGGTACACATGGAGCCCCGGTCTTGGTTCCGTTTCAAACACCGTGGAGAAGAACAGCATGTCTGGGAGGTAGAGGACCTCTCCTCGTGCGTACTCTTTGTCACCGACGAACTCTCCGATGAATCCTCCGCGCTGAGTTTCGCGTGCTTCCTGCGCTTTTTCCAGCCATTCATCGCGGAGTGCATGCACCTTCTCGATCATTCCTGCTTCATTTAAGAGCGGATCTTTCTGGATCTCCAGCTCTACCAAGCGACCAACTATTGTCTCTGCGTATCGTTCGGCAAAGAGGGGATTCTCCAATCGATCGGAAAGCGAAATCATGCTCCCTCCACTGCAGGCTGTGAGGAAAAGAAGGGAAACGACGGATAGAGGAAGAGTGGTGCGCATAGTGGGAGCATCATAAGCACAGGGCGAGCGTTTGCAATCGAACTCTGGGAGGATTTCGAGGGAATCGAAGTAATCGAGGAATCCACCGATCCTCGATGTCGTAGAAATCGTCGATTCCCTCTGAATTGCTGTTTTAAATCTAGTACGTTTCCCCGGCTTCTTCGAGGATCCGCAGGCATGCCTTGATGCGGTGGTGTTGGTTTTTCACGATGTAGGAGTGCTGTGAGTAATCGACACCCTGCGGGATAAGTGTCGACCAGTATCGGAAGAGATGACAGTCCTCCTCCTCCATACGTGTGACGACTGCGCCATGCGCACCAGCTCCCATGTGGAGCACCTGTGGGGCATTAATACCGTTCCCCAAGCCAGCGCCCGCATACCCTCGGATGGACTTCTCTTTGTATGTTGTGACATCGGAATTCTTCAACTTTCCATCGTCGCCGTCCTGAAGCGCTCTCTCTGTATCCTCCGTAGCTCGGTTCCGCAGCTTAATCTCTTTTTCGTTGTCCAGAACCCTTCCACGCTCCTGGCACCAGACGCGGTTGTACATGAGCGACATCAGACAGCGCGCTTTTCCTCTCCTGATACTGTCGCGATAGAGCGGCTGGAGCACCATCGGCATGGCGGCGATCATGTCGTCGATCTCTGCGCGCGCGTCTTCCGGTGTTTGTGGTGGTCTCTCGCGCTTCCGCGGACGATTTTCCGTCATGTAGCGACGCATGGAGCGGAGTTTCTCTCTATCGGCCTCATCGAGGTCCATACTTTCGGCACGCTTCATCCGCACTTCCGCCTCGTCCCAATCTTTCTGATCCAGTTCGTGGCGGATGCCGAGGAGATCGGGTGTTTCCTTCTGCACGTCGACAAACCTACGCTCTGCTTCATCCACGTAGGCGAGACGCTTACTGTAGTGCCACTCGAGGAAGCTGGATTTGTTCACGAAGTGGAACCCGCGGGGCATTTCTTCTCCCTGCTGCTGCTTTTTTCTCTCGATCATGTCGAAGCGCCCGCTCACGACCGCCCAGTTGCCGATGAGTCCTTCGAGCGATTTGCTTCCGCTGCCATTCAGGAATTCCTCTATTTTGTCGCGCGATGCATTGCTCGAGAAGATTCGATCCAACCACACCCCCACTTTATTTTTGCTGATGTGCCCTTGGTGTGCCGCAGATTCCAGCCGTGCCTTTGCTTGTTTATAGAGGGGAGCACGGCCAGTGTTGCGACTAAGCAGTGCGGCCCGAACTTGAGACACGAGGCCTACTCTTTTTTCGTAATGAGCATTTAAAAATGCCTCTTCATCTAAGAAGATGTCGATTTCATCAACGTCATCTGCAGACAGTCCCTTCACACGTGGGTCGGACATCAATTGCCTTCTCTTATCTGCAATCTTGTTCCACCGTTCGATATACTCTAGCATTTTCTCATTGATGAATTTCTCTTTCTCCCACCAGTACGCATTGCTGGCCAGGAGACGATTTCGCCACCTCGTAATGTTTCCTTCTGTAATGCATCTACTCGCACGTGCAGCTTGTATATGTTTCTCAAATTTACTCTCGAGCTCGCGAATTTTTCGTTCTGTCTCTGGAATATGCCTATCAAGATTTTCTTCCAGGTACTGCTCTCTTTTTCTTATCGAGGTCACACCACTTTTCTCAAAAGCTTCATCCGAAAGTCCCTCTCGCTCGTATATCGCAATGTCCCGTCCGGTGTACATCTTCGAGGAAGAAGCGAGCGCGTGCAGTTGTTGAATACATCGTGCGCGTAGGCTCTCGCACCGGCGAAACTCTTCCAAATCCCCAAATTCGCTCGCGCCATCATCACCCTCCGCGACCATACCACCTCGAGAATCCGCTGTTTTTACGTGCGGTGTCATTGCCGGGTTAGCTTACGGATTCATACACCGTGTTCAATGGTTTACCCCTCATTTTTCTGCTCTACTTACAGTGCGTGTTGACGACGTGGTATTCATGCTACTCTGATCGCCTATGATTCTTTCTGACCGAGACATCAAAGCGGCAATTGCGAGTGGACGAGTGAGAGTGGAGTCCTCGCAACCCGAGCTTTTCCCGCACATCCACGCGTCCTCGATGGACTTCCGCTTAGGGAACGTCTTCAAGCTCTACGAACACAGCAAATTTCCCGTGCTCGATCCACTCAAGCCTGAGTCGTTCGCTGGAAATATGCGCACGATCACGGTGCCGAATGGTGAAGCGTTCATTGTGCAGCCGGGAGAGTTCCTCCTCGGCGTCACGCAGGAGAAGATCACCCTTCCCGATGACATGGTCGCGCGTGTGGAGGGTCGTAGTTCCCTCGGTCGTCTCGGAATCATCGTCCACTCGACTGCAGGGTTCGTGGACCCAGGCTTCGCGGGCACCATCACACTCGAGATCAGTAATTTGAATCGTCTTCCAGTCGCGCTCTACCCCGGTATGCGCATCTGTCAGATCGCGTTCGAGCAGATGACCTCTGCAGCGGAAACTCCGTACGATCAAAAGCCGTTCTCCAAGTACCAGGGACAAGTGCTCCCGGAGGAGAGCAGGCTCGCGAACGATCCAGAGTTCGCCAAACAACGATCGTGAGTAGGTTGTAGTTGGCTGTAAGCAGAAAGCGTGTAGATCTACCTACTCCTTATTTTGCCCTTCCGGCAGAGCGCATCCCGATGGTGCTCCCAACCTTTGGACCCTTGACTTTTGGCTTTCTTCTGCTATAAATCCGCTCCTCTCTGGCCCTGAAGCTTGGGAGGATTCGGTCTTTGGAACCGTCGGCTTTTAAGGGTATTCAAACCTTTTTTCAAACGGAGGTGCGTGATGTTGTCGGTTGAACATATTGGAACGATTCTCTTTGCAATTGCGGTGCTCCACACGTTCAGTGTGGGGAGATTCCGGGCGCTGTCCCACCGTTTTCGTCACGGATCGGTGGGAGAGAACGTTTGTCATTTGCTAGGGGAAGTCGAAGTGGTATTCCTGCTTTGGGCGGGAATTCTCTTCGTCGCCCTCATCGCGATGACGGGATGGCATGGAGCCATTCACTACATCGAGGATCGGAATTACACGGAGCCGAAATTTGTGCTTGCCATCATGGCAACGGCAGCAACGCTCCCGATTATTCACCTGGTCGATCGACTGATCCGGTGGATGTCCTACTGTTTGCCGCTTCCACGGACACAAGCATTCTTCGTGTCCGCGATGGCATTCGGTCCTCTCATGGGATCGTTCGTCACCGAACCCGCGGCGATGACTGTCTTGGCGTTTGTGCTCAAGCGTCAATTCTTCGACCGGGAGATTTCCCGGCCGTTCAAGTACGCCATCCTCGGGACGTTGTTCGTCAACGTCTCGATCGGCGGCGTGCTGACGAACTTCGCGGCGCCACCAGTCCTCATGGTGGCGCACACCTGGGAATGGAGCTCCGGGTACATGGCCACTCATTTCGGATGGAAAGCGGCGATCGCCTGCGCGATCAACGCTGCCCTTCTGCTCATCATGTTCTGGAAGGAACTGGCGGGCATGCCGCTGCTGTCCGATAGCGACAAGCACGGGAAGGGCGCGGCGCGGATGTCGCCACCATGGTGGGTGACGATCGTCCATGTGGTGACGTTGGGGCTCATCGTAGCAACAGCGCACCACCCCGAAGTGTTCTTCGGGATCTTCGTCTTCTTCATCGGCTTCTGTTTCGCCACGCGCGAGTATCAGGAACCGTTGAAACTCCGGGATGCTCTCCTTGTTGGAGGGTTCCTGGCGGGACTCGTAACTTTGGGTGGCCTCCAGAATTGGTGGCTGCAACCGCTGATCGCATCTCTCGGAGAGCTTCCGCTCTTCCTGGGATGCACCGCCCTCACGGCGGTCACCGACAATGCGGCTCTCACATACCTGGGTTCCCAGGTCGAGGGCCTCTCGGAGAGTATGAAATACGCTCTGGTTGCCGGAGCGGTCACGGGCGGCGGCCTGACAGTCATCGCCAACGCCCCAAATCCGGCGGGCTATTCTATCTTGAACCCCTCGTTTACGAATGGTGGGAAAAAAGATGGGATCAGCCCGCTTGGGCTCCTCGCTGGAGCGGCACTGCCCACGCTCGTCGCGGGGCTATGTTTATGGTTTTTACCCTAGAAGCCGATCAAAGGCATCCGCCGCAGCACGTCACGTACGTGTTGCGGCATTTTTGTTGTCTCCATTTTTTTTGGTCTGTGGCGTTTTTTTGCCGAGCATTCTTTCTCCGAGCGGCCGCACATGGTCCCGCCAAATGAATCCCCATCCAAGCATTTCAAGACCAATGATCGCGAGCCACGCTCCGGGGGTAAGAGGAGTTACGAGAGCGAAGAGGCCGAAAAGTACGAGGAAAGCTCCGACGATTTTCTTGAGGATTGAGAAAACTTTATGATGTTTCGTTGGTAGCATCGAAGAGCAGTGTAGTACACTTTCGTTCCGATCGATCGTAAATAATGGACGATTAGCTCAGCTGGTTAGAGCGTACGGTTCACATCCGTAAGGTCACTGGTTCGAATCCAGTATCGTCCACCAGTTCCATCTTTTTCTCGTGTTCTCTGTCGTCCAAAGTGGAAGTTACGACGAAGGAACGATTGCCAAAGAAAAACCACGTCACTATGATGCACACCAATATTTTCCCGCTTCTTATGCTTCACCTTCCACGCGCTCGTTTCGCAGCCATTCTCCTTCTTCTGCCGCTCATTGCTTCTGCAGCCGAGGGGGGTGCCGAGGGGCATCTAAACGTCTCGACGACTTTCCTTTGGATCGCCATCCTCCTTGTATGTGCAAAGCTAGCGAGTCTAGTGGAGAAAGTTGGTCAGCCGTCGGTCTTGGGTGAATTGGTGATCGGTGTGGTACTCGGGAATCTCGGTCTTCTGGGGTTCCATTATTTTGATGCCGTAAAGGCGGACACGATCATCCGATTTCTCTCCGAATTGGGAGTGGTTATTCTTCTCTTCCAAATCGGATTGGAGTCGAACATTCAGCGAATGTCGAAAGTCGGACTTCCTGCGCTTTTGGTGGCGGTCGTTGGAGTCGTACTGCCGTTTATCATGGGAACGTATTTTGTGGGCCCCATGCTTCTTCCAGGACTGGATACCACAGCGTACCTCTTCCTCGGAGCGGCCCTCACAGCGACATCCGTGGGTATCACGGCACGAGTGTTTCGTGATCTCGGAAAATTGCAGAGTAAGGAGGCTCAAATCGTGCTGGGCGCAGCTGTGATCGATGACGTTCTTGGGTTGATCATCCTTGCGGTCGTTTCTGCCATCGCTCAGGAGGGTGGAGTGAATCTTTTGGGGATCGGATTAATTTCCGGGAAGGCCATAGGCTTCCTCATTGGTTCCATTATTATCGGACAGCTTTGTGCACCCAGTCTTGGAAAATTGTTCTCCAAGATACACGCGGGAGTCGGGATGAAATTTACGCTCGCGATGTGCTTTGGTTTGGTTTTTGCAGCATTGGCACAGAAGATCGGCCTTGCGCCTATTGTCGGAGCTTTCGCAGC
>JAGVCI010000063.1 GCA_020059985.1 Candidatus Peribacterales bacterium
GTACATGGATACTCTCTCTTCACCACTGGCCGCATACTGCTCTCACGGCAATAGCTACAGGCGCTTCCAGACGACCGAAGGCACCGTCACGACCGATGTCGAGTATCTGCTCACTCAGTTCGGTGCTCCGCTCGCAGTTCGCATGCGTATACAGACGCTCCTTGCATCTCCCGAGAAGCATTACCCGTCAGGGTTTCGCTTTGAGTCCTCAAACGATCATCATGATCCTGAGCGTACGGTGGTCTACGCGTGCCTTCCGATCGAGGCGGTGGATGGAAAACTCAAAACTGTAGAGGAAGGGGAGGATCCAAAAGAAAAAAGCAAAGGTGCGTGGCGCCGCTCTGCGTAGAGCAGAGCGCGTTGAGGATCACATTGGTCAGTAACCCGCTCTGTTCTTGTTGAATAGGGCTGTGTTCCACGTGAGCACATCGAAACTGGATCTTTCATATCTTTGTTGAGGAGGCTTTCGATGAATATCGATGCTATGTTCAATGCACTCAGGGCACTATTCCGTGCTACCGAGCTCAGTGAGAAGGAACTGGATCGAGGAGTAGGGATGCTCCGTCACCCGCTTACGGGTCTCGCCCTTACCGATTACTACTTTGATCGCAGCACCGGTGAACTCATTCACCGACTATCGAAGGAGCGTGCTCCCAAGATCAGTGCTGGTCAGAAGAAGCGGAAGGGGCAGACCAACTGCGCCTGGTGGACGCACGATCCGTTCACGGGTCGACTTCTTCGCCCCCATCCTGAACAGGAAATGTATCGCACTGTTCTCTGTGGTGGATGGGCACTCGATTAGAAAGGAGCAACCGATGTATCGTCTCTTGATTGGGGCGCTCCTCGTGGTCGCTCTGCTCTACGCAGCATTCCAGATTTTTTTCATTCTCTCCTTTCTGTGAGGTTCCGATGTTCAGTCCTGAAAAGAATTCTGCCGAGCGTGGCAGAGCAACTCTCCGTGTCATGCTGCTCACGCGTCTCGAGCTCATGGAACGCGATATGTGCGAGGCACTCCCCAAAGAAGTAGAACCAAAGATCCGTGCACTGTTCGTTGATCTTCGACAGATGATCAACGATGCACTCTAAAAGAGGTTCTGCGACTCCGTAGCCCTTCCCTTGCCTTGTGCGGGGAGGGGCTTTTTCTTTCTATTCCGCTTCGTCTACTTCAGTTGACGTGGTAGGATGTCCGCAGTTCCTTCCCTCCGCCGAGACCTACTTTGTGCCGGGTTTACACTGGAGCCAGTGCCACTTTGTCCTTCGGGATGGAGTGTCGCTTTCTCCCGCGTGAATCCTCACCACAGAGTTCCTCGTCGAAGGAAGAGCGTTATCTCTTTCCTTCTTCTTTCATGTCTAAATCTTCCGGTGCGCTCTCTGCGCAAAAAGAATATACCCTGATGCTCGGGGATGAATCTCTTATTGTGCGCATGGGCGCAATCGCACGTCAGGCCAACGCCTCTGTGCTCTGCCAAATGGGCGACACGGTGACGCTTGGAAACTTCACCGTGAGCGACAAGCCGCGTGATGGTGTCGACTTCCTGCCTCTGCAGGTCGTCTACCAAGAGAAGTACTACGCCGGCGGCAAGATCGCGGGCAGTCGCTTCCGCAAGCGCGAGGGTCGTCCGAGTGACGACTACGTGCTTCTCGCTCGTGTCATCGATCGCGGACTCCGCCCGATGTTCCCGAAGCACCTGCGAAATGACCTCCAGGTCTTCTGCACGGTCTTAAGCTACGACTTCGAACATGAACATGACATTGTATCGGCAAACGCAGCCAACCTCGCGGTTGTGCTCTCCGATTGTCCGGCAGAAGGTCCGCTCGGCACCGTCCGTGTGGGCTTAATCGGTGGTGAATTGGTCCTCAACCCGTCCCGCGAAGCGCGCACGAAGAGCGATCTCGATATGTTCGTGACCGCATCGCTCGATCGCGTCGTGATGATCGAGGCGGGAGCCAATCAAGTTCCTGAAGAAGAGATCCTCCGCGCCATCGAGTTCGGCAAGAAGTGGGCACAGAAGATCGCGAAGTTCTTTGCCGACATCCAGAAGGAGATCGGACGCGAGAAATTCGAAGTCGAAGCCCCGTTCACGCACGACGAGGCATACAAGTTCCTCAAAGACTGGGCGCTCAAGACGGTGAACAAAGCGATCAAGGATGATCTCGGAAAGAAAGAGCGCCGGATGATCTTTAACGAGTTCATCAGCGGTGCCGCAGAGAAACTCGAGGAGAAATATGGTCCTGCCGGTGAGAACGAAGATCTCATCAAGCTCTACGCCAACGCCGCAGCGCTCATGGATAAAGTGATCAAGGGCGAAGTACGCAGACTCATCCTGGAAGAGGGCACTCGTATGAGCAGCCGCAAAGTGGATGAGATCCGCAAGCTCTCCGCCATGGTCGATATCCTCCCGAATCGTGTCCACGGTTCCGCGCTCTTCCAACGTGGAGAGACGCAGGGACTCACGACGTGCACGCTCGGTTCCCCAGGCGACAAGCAGCTCGTCGAGGGCATGGAGGGTGAACACAACCTCCGCTACATGCACCACTACAACTTCCCGCCGTTCTCCGTCGGTGAGACGAGCAATCGTCTCGCGACCGGAAACCGCGAAATCGGTCACGGCAACCTCGCACAGCGAGGTCTCGAGCCGGTGCTCCCGAAGGAGGAAGACTTCCCGTACACGATTCGCACAGTGACCGAGATTTTGGAGAGTAACGGTTCCTCCTCTATGGCAGCTACCTGCGGATCCACACTCGCGCTCATGGCGGCGGGTGTACCGATCAGCGCGCCGGTCTCCGGTATCGCCCTCGGGCTCGTGTCTAACGAAGAGAAAGATCAGTACGTCATCCTCTCGGATCTCCAGGATGAAGAAGACTTCGGTGGAGACATGGACTTCAAACTCACGGGCACCGCGAAAGGCGTGACGGCGATCCAGATGGATATCAAGATCAAGGGTCTCCCGGATCACGTCTTCAAAGAAGCGCTCGAGCGCTCGAAAGTCGGTCGCGCACACATTCTGAAAGCGATGCTCGCAGCGATTCCGGAACCTCGCAAAGAGATGAGTCCGTACGCACCGCGCATCGAGACCATCGTCATCAACCCGGATGACATCCGCCTCGTCATCGGTAAGGGCGGAGAGACGATTCAGAAGATCACGGGTGAACTGAATGTCGAGATCGACATCGAAGATAGTGGCTTAGTCTTTGTCACGGCGACGAATGGTGAGTCTATGGAGAAAGCGAAAGAGTGGATCCAGGGAATCGTGGCGAAGCCCGAGATCGGCAAAGTCTACAAGGCCAAAATCGTTCGCATTATCGACGGTGTCGGAGCTATCGCAGAGTTCCTGCGCGGCAAAGACGGCATGATCCACATCTCCGAGCTGCAGTGGCAGCGCACCGAGAAGGTGGAGGACGTCGTGAAGCTCGGCGACGAAGTAGAAGTGAAGGTCGTTGAGTACGACGCAGTCGAAGGCCGCACACGTCTCTCCCTCAAGCAGATGACGCCGCGCCCCGAGGGCATGCCGCCTGAGCGTCCGCGCACGCCGTTCCGCGGAGGACCGGGTGGAGCACGACCAGGAGGAGGTAGACCGCCGATGCGGAGATAGGAATACGAAAAATCTAAGGCGCCCGTAGAATCACTCTCAGGCGCTTTTTTAGCGACTGGATCGAAGAACGTTTTTCCCGAGGACGTAGAAAATTCCTACGACTGCCGCGAGAGAAATTGCAGGGACGATCAGTCCGCTATTCGCTTCTATGCTGTACCCGATCTCTCCGAATGTCGGAGTCCCAAGGTCTGGCACGGGTCCCAAGGGTCCGGTTTCCATGATTAGTTAGCGTTATTACGAATGAGTCGCAGTATGTCGTTTCCCGTCTTGAACACGACCGCATGAATGTTGTCGGCAACGTAGGTCAGCGCATCAAAGGGATTCTCTACATCTTTGTAGCTCTTGAGCGCACGAGTGATGTTGTACTTTCCAGGCTCACTCTGGGACTTCGTCCCCATCGCTCCGCGAAATCCGTCTGCGATCGCACTCGGGACAATGTCCAACACGTCCAATACACCTTCCCCGATCCGCGCGGCACCAGAGAGACGTTTTCCTTTGGTGAAGAGAAGGTCTCGTGTACCTCCCAAAACATCTCCGACTGCACCGATTGTGCTTTCGCCCGTCCGTCGCAACCCACCTAAAGGCTCTAAATATTCACTGCTTTGGTAGTAGGCCAAACGCCCCTCTTTTACCGTCCCTATCCGTGGAAATCTTTGAATCATGGAGCGTTGAGATTCTACAATGATTGACGGAGGGGCGTCCACATTCTTACGGAGTTTTTCTTTTGAATTCCTTGCATTTGTTTTTGGCATTCTGTAGAAATATCCGGCTTTCCAACCTTTGGAAGGAACTTGCTCTTTCTCCCAATCATAAAGGCCGCCGCAAGGCGGTCTTTTTTATAGGGGAAACCTTCGTGCCTTTAAAAAATGGGAGCAGGTTTCCGTACCTGCGAACCATTTTTACAAACCATATTCGATTGGTTTTTTCTCAACCGAGCGCCTTCTGCTGTAGACTTTCAGCCAATGCTCGAGAAGGCGTATGACCCAAAGGCGACCGAAGACCGC
Organism: Candidatus Peribacterales bacterium; assembly: GCA_020059985.1. Lineage (GTDB taxonomy): Bacteria > Patescibacteriota > Gracilibacteria > Peribacterales > Peribacteraceae > JAGVCI01. The sequence continues at coordinate 4,598 of JAGVCI010000063.1, forward strand.
ATCTACAAGATGTGGGAGGAGTCTGGTGCGTTCAAAGCGGACGTGAAGAGCAAGAAAGAGACATTCACGATCAGCATGCCACCCCCCAATGCCACGGGGCAGCTGCACTTGGGGCACGCGGTGATGCTGGCGCTCGAGGATATCTTCATCCGCTTTGCGCGCATGCAGGGCAAGGAGGCACTCTGGGTGCCCGGCACGGACCATGCGGCTATCGCCACGGAGAACGTGGTGATCAAGATGCTCAAAGAGCAGGGGATGAAGGACCCGCGCAAAGAACTCGGCCGCGAGAAGCTGATCGCGAAAATCGCGGAGTTCGTCGAGCAAAGTCAGGGAACGATCCGCAGTCAGATTCGCAAGATGGGAAGCAGCTGCGACTGGTCCAGAGAGCGCTACACGTTCGAGCCCGCGCTCAACCGACTCGTGAATGAGGTCTTCACGAAGATGTACAAGGACGGCCTCATCTATAGAGGGCACCGCATCGTGAACTGGGATCCCAAACTCCAGACCACGGTCTCCGATGATGAGATCGTGTACGTCGAAGAGAAGGCGCCCTTCTACACGTTCCAGTACGGACCATTCCAGATCAGCACCTCACGTCCCGAGACGAAATTTGGCGACAAGTACGTGGTGATGCACCCGGATGATAAACGCTATGCCAAGTACAAGAATGGGGACACGTTCGAAGCGGAGTGGATCAATGGTCCGGTGCGCGCGACGATCATCAAGGATTCCGTTGTTGATCCCGAGTTTGGAACAGGAGTGATGACGATCACGCCGTGGCACGATACGGCAGACTTCGAGATCGCCGAGAGACATGGACTGGAGAAAGAACAGGTGATTGATGATTTCGGAAAACTTCTTCCGATTGCAGGTGAGTTTGAAGGCATGCATATCGAGAAGGCACGACCGCTCATCGTCGAAAAACTCAAAAATAAAGGTCTCCTCGTGAAGACGGATGAGAACTACGTGCACCGCAAGGCCACGAGCCAGCGCGGAGGTGGCACGATCGAGCCGCAGATTAAACTGCAGTGGTTCATC
>JAGVCI010000017.1 GCA_020059985.1 Candidatus Peribacterales bacterium
ACCCATCACGATTTTTTCGTGGGAATTTTTTGTTCCGGCTCTCGTGATGGCGCTTCTCCTCGCAAGTGCATGGATGAGTCGGAAGCGATTCCCATTCGTCACATTTGGTGTCACGTGGTTCCTCGTCTTCCTTGCGATGAGCTACGGAAACGTGCAGCGTGGTGATGATTTTCGCACGGTATATAACGGCTCTGATCGCTACGCGTATCTTGCCTCCGTCGGTATCTTTTTCGTGATCGCGAGCGGATGTCATTTGCTTATGGAGCACCGAAAAAATCAGCAAACACGAATCGCTAGTACGGTGATTCTCAGTGCAATCATGCTGATACTCGCGGGTCGTTCTTTTGTGCACGCACAAACATTCGAAAGTAGCATCGCGGTCTTCCAAAACGTGCTGCGTCACTACCCCGATTCGCATGAGGCACATCTCAATGTCGGCGTGTGGCAATTGCAACAGGGGAACCTGAGCGCTGCAATGAGGGAATACGAAAAATCTATTGCACTGCTCCCGACGTTTCGCGGATTTTTGAACCTCGCAGAGGCACGAGAGTTGATGGGTGATACCTCGGGTGCACTCAAGCAGTACCGACTCGCGAGAGAGATCAATCCCTGGCATGCACCGACGCAGCTGAAGATCGGCATCATGCTCGCCTCGATCGGAAATTTCCGCGAGGCCATCAAAGAACTGGAACTTGCGAGCACGCTCGACCCGCTCTCAGCACTGCCCTACTTCTACATCGCTCACGCATATGCGCAAGACGGCAAACGCGATCTCGCGCTCGTCGCTATGGAAGAAGCGCACCGCCTCGCGCCCGACGACAAAAAAATCACCGAGCAGCTCGAGATGCTGCGCAAAGAATTCTGAGAGCATTATTCCGGATCTGCAGTCACTACGTTTTTCATTCTTTTTGCCTCGCGTGCAATGATTTGTCTTGCAGGACTGAGAAAAGGAATCGCACTCGGAGGAATGTGCGCGAGCATGTCCTCACTCACTGCATGAAGAGCAACACACGTAGCATTAACTTGCTCGAGAGTAAGTTTGTACTTCTTCGAAAGAGAATCGTAATCAGGTTGTTCGAATGACATTTGTGCGAATGGTGGGGATGACGGGACTTGGTTCGACTCGCGCTCCGCGCTCGCTCACCACAGGCTTCTCGTCTTCGGAGAAAAACGTAGAAGGGATGGAGAGTATCGTTAATGGCGGGGATGACGGGACTCGAACCCGCGACCTTCCGCGTGACAGGCGGACGCTCTAACCAGCTGAGCTACACCCCCTTAAGGGAATATTTGAAAATACGAAAAGAACGGCGGAAAGGTACAGGGGTGTGGCTTTGCTGACAACGGAATACCAAAGAATATCGAGGCTGAAACTACTGCAAATACAGCAGCGGATTCTTCTTCACGCCCTTGAGGTGCACCTCGAAGTGGGTGTGGATACCCGTGGATCCGTAGACGAGACCTGTGTTTCCCATCCACGCTATCAGCTGTCCACGCTGCACCGTGTCGCCTTCTTTCACGTACAACTCTTTGTTGTGTCCGTAGAGTGTGATGAGCTCATTACCATGGTCGATTTCGATCACGTTTCCGAATCCTCCGTTCCAGCCGACCTCGGCACGCGTCACGGTACCGGCCTCAGCCGCGTAAATAGGGCCTCCACCGCGCTCTTGCATGTCGAGAGCGTAGTGACCCGCACGGTAGTACTGCGTGATGAAACAGGAGGCACTGCAGGGCTTCTGGAGCACTCCTACGGTAGGGTCGGTCGAGAACTCCTCGGCGGTGATCTTCACGGGGGTTTCCGATGGCTTTACGACCGGGCCAGTCGGTTCGGGAGTCGTGGTGCCTGGCGGTGTTTCCACGACGGCGACCGTGGGTCTGCCCACGATCGGTTTTCCACCCGGGACGATCAGCTCTTGGCCAGCGAGAAGAAACGACCCTTCCAGGTTATTTTGTCTTTCGATGGCGTCTTGTTCGATGCCGTAGAGCTCCGCGATCAATGTGAGTGTCTGTCCGCGCGAGACAGTGTGTAGCACGCCATCGACAGGGAGGATCAGAAGTTCATCACCAGGACGGATGGGTGCGCCCTGGGCTAAGTCATTGGACCATTGGATGGTCTGCACGCTGATGCCGTAGCGGCTCGCGAGTTTCTCCAGGCTCTCGCCTTCTTTCACGGTGTGAATAATTCCCTCGGCGTACGCACGACGTGCGCCCTGTCGCCCGAGTGATGTCGACTTCATGAGGAACCCATCTTCAACCAAGAGAAATTGCGACGACGCGATGGTAGCCTCTGGCGGCGCAAGAGCTGCACTAGGAACGTACGGAGGAAGCAGCGACCCCACAAGAAAAACGGCGAGACAGAGAAATCTCACGCGCCATGAAAGCCAACGTATGGTGGAATCAGTTCCCATAGAGAAATGTTCTAGCTCCCCTCAGGGGGATCAAGACTATCGAGCACGATTTGCATGTCGTCGTAGCGTTGACTGGAATGCATGAGCACCACCACGTACGTGCCATCTGAAGTTTCCACAAGTGATCCGAGGCACTCTTTGGCACCGAGTGTCGTTCCTGTTTTCCCCGCGATGATGCGTGGGTCTTGGTGGATCAGGAGATGCGTGTGAAGAAGCGGGATCACTTCTCCTCCATGGCTCACCATGCGAGCCCCCTTCATACCCATGCGCGAACGGATCGCGTCGTAGCGCAGCACAAATGACAACAGCCAGCCCATGTCTCGTGGAGTGGAGAGTTGTTCGGACCCGTCGAGTCCCGCGGGATTGGTGAACGATGTGTCCTTCAGTCCCAGTGCCTCGGCGCGCAGATTCATGAGTTCCACAAATCCATCGATCGACCCGCTGTGATAGATGGCGAGTGTGTGTGCGGCGTCGTTCGCGGAAGAGATCAAAAGCGCGGAGAGCAGATCTCCCACGGTGAATTTTTCTCCAGGAGAGAGATACACCTTGCTCCCGTCTGTCGTGCCGACCGAAACCGGCGTCGTCACCCACTCGTTCAAGTCATGGCTCTCGACGATCAAGAGCGCCGTCATCAGCTTTGTGAGGCTCGCCATCGGGCGTGGCACATCACTTTGTTTTGCATACAGTTGTTGACCACTTTTGAAATCGAGGACCAACACTCCGGAAGCGGAGAGTCGTTGTGAGATTTCGATCGGTGGACGTGGTGCCGCAATCGCAAGCGAGTCGAGGGCAGCCATCTGCTCGGACACGCTGGGAGTGGGTACCGGAAGCAACCCCAAAAGGAGTGCGGCAAGGACGGAACGGTACATCTGCGAGAGGATAGACGAAAACCGAACCACGCGCAGGCATCCGGGGGAATTTTGTTGGGAAGAAAAGCGGTGTCCGTCAAGAAACAGTCAGAGGATTCTTTTCAAAATTCTGTTGATAAGAGGATTTCGAGGGAATCAAAGAAATCGAGAAATGTGGAGATCCTCGAAATCGTCGAAATCCTCGATTCCCTCGATATCTTTTATTATTTGTACGCCACGCGATCCGTGAGTCGTAGATCGATGTATTCGGTCACGGTATCCAGCGGCACTTCTTTCAAAAATGTGCGGTAGCGCATCAATTGATCTTGAAGTTTGGAGTGTGAGTCAAACCAGAGACTAATACGCCCACCTAGTTGCAGATGAAATTCCTGTGCGCGCAGATACACCGTCGTGCGTGTGACTTCGTGGCCAAACTGTTGACCAAGTAAGTGTCTCGCTTCGCCTATTGTGCGCAGCATCTCGGGTGTGAGCAGCGCCGTCCCCGGGACCGGTCGCACTCCCCAATCGACGAGAAAAATCGGAGAGGACTGAAAAACTTCTTCGGACTCCGGAGCGAGCACATAGATCCCCCGGTCTGTGAGTGCGTCGACAAGTGATCCCGTCATGACTATGGGTTCCCCTGCAGTGTCGTCTGGACTTTGGATAACGAGATGCGCGAGCAGCGGCTGCAGCTCCACCGTGACCACGATGTTCGATGGATACTGTTTACGCATGGTTACATCGGCCATATCGGGAAACGCCTGCTCTATGGGAATGCGCACATCTGCTGGCGTGAGGAACAGAAGATGCTGACCAAAGAGCGGGGAGAGAGCTGCTTGCGCCCGTTCAATGTCGAGCCGCTGTGATGTGCGTGCAACCGTGATCTCTCGTAGTCGCATGGAAGGCGAGAACACGAAAAATCCCGCGGTGAAGAGCCCGAGCGCGAGTACGCCGACGAGACTCCATCGCATCATCGATTTTTGCCATGCAACGACAGAGCGCTGGCTGCGACGAGTAGCGGCACGAACACGCTCCATCCATCCCCGCTTCTTGCGTCCGAAACGACGCTCCGCCAAACGTTTCGTTTGGGGAGTCACACGACGCGCGAGACGACGCGGAAGACGACTGGCAGGACGCAGAGCCATGACGAGGGGATCATAGAGTGCTCCCCGCGCGGATAAAATACGAATGCACTGCTCACACCCACGAGCCCCAAACGTGTACCCTCTCCCCCATGCGTCTCGCACTCACCGCCGACTGGCTCCCCGTTTTCGCGGGTGCTGAACATGTGATCGCAGAACTCCACCGAGAGTGGCCGGAGGCGCCGATCTTCACCACACTCGCAGCGCAGAGACGTCTCGGCCCGCTCTCGAGTGCAGACATCCGCGTGAGCCGACTCCAGAAGTGGTACCGCATCATCGGCAATCACCGTGTGCTTCTGCCATGGATGCCGCGCGTCGTGGAGTCTTTTGATCTCACCGGGTTTGATGTCGTCCTCAGCTCATCGCACGCCGTCGGCAAAGGAATTATTCCGCCGAGTGACGCGGTGCACGTGTGCTACTGCCACACTCCCATGCGCTACGCGTGGGCGATGGAGCGCGAGTACTTGGAAGATTTCCACGCACCGCAGTGGCTGAAGAGAAAAGCAAAAAAAATTCTTTTGAAGATGCGCCGGTGGGATATGACGACCGCAAAACGTGTCGATCATTTCATCGCCAATTCCCGCGCGACAGCAGACCGCATTCGTGAGGTCTACAACCGTGATGCCACGGTGATTCATCCGCCTGTGCAGGATCATTTTTTCACCGTGCCACTCACCGAGAAGCGCACAAACTTTCTCGCCGTCGGTCGCCTAGTCCCCTACAAACGTTTCGATCTCTTGATCGAATGTGCGAACGAAAAAAAATTACCACTCGTGATCGTAGGCAGTGGACACGACGAAGCGAGACTGCGAAAACTTGCCGGGCCAACAGTGACACTAGCCGGCTTCGTTCCGGAAAGTGAACTGCCGTCGTACTACGCTCGCGCTCGCGCACTCCTGTTCCCGCAGGAGGAAGACGCAGGCATCGTCCCGCTCGAGGCCCAAGCCTGTGGCACACCCGTGATCGCACTTCGACGAGGTGGTGCCATCGATACCGTGCATGACGGCGTGAGTGGAATGTTTATGGACGAGCAGACGAAGAGCGCACTGAGCGCTGCTCTCGATCGCTTCGCGACTCTCACGTTCGACCACGCAAAAATCCGTGAACATGCGCGTCAGTTTTCTTCAGCGCGATTTCGGGAACAGGTGCGAGGAGTGGTAATGAGCGAAATTGAAGAACGGACCAAAGCTTCTTAGCTTGTTAGCTTCTTAGACTAACTAGCTAACAAGCTAAGAAGCTCCACCCTCGCACGTGAGGTATACTCCGCACATGAAGCGATCATCGTCATCGCACAAAGGCGAGAACGGAAGAGTGGCAGTAATCGGCGGGTCGCGCACCATGCACGGCGCTCCGCTTTTTTCGGCGCTCGCGGCGGAGGCTACTGGTGTCGATCTCATCTACGTTCGGATTCCCGACTGGCATGAAAACGTCGCAAAGTCTGTATCACTGAATATGCAGGTGATGCCGTTCGAGGACACGTTCGAAGACAAAGATGTCGAGCCGAGTTTGGAACTGCTCGCCACAATGGATAGCGCAGTCATCGGTCCGGGCATGGGGCACGAGAGCATGAAAGCGGTGAATGATTTAGTCGCAGAAGCGACGTGCAAACTGGTGCTCGACGCAACGGCGCTCCAACCAAAGACGCTCGACACCGTGAAAGGAAAAATTGCTGTGCTCACTCCACACTTGGCGGAATTGGAACGGATGAAACTCGATGCCGCAGATCTGGGGAAAGCGTCGAAGAAAGCAGGCGTAACGATCATCCTGAAAGACGAAGAAGATCAGATCGCGGGAAGAGACGGAAAAATCGTGAAGGTGAAGGGCGGGAACGCCGGACTCACCGTCGGTGGAACGGGCGACGCGCTCGCGGGACTGATCGCAGGACTTCTCGCGCAGGGCATGGACCCAACCGAAGCAACGGTGATGGGAACGACGATCATCAAGCGCGCAGCAACCATGCTCTTCCACGAATTTGGCTACGCGTTTACGACACGCCGGGTGATCGAGCAGATCCCCCACCTGATCCATACGTATAAGCAATGATTCAAAATCCCTTCGCGCTTTTAGAGCCCTTCGGTGAAGTGGATGTTTCACTCTTCACGAAAACGGATCAGATCAAAAGTGACGACGCGACCGCAGCGATGCTTGGTGATGCCCCGTACGTGTCAGCCGAACAAGTGCACGGCACGCGCACTATTCGTGTAAGCGCGGCACTGCATGCTACGGAACAAGCGGATGGCCTCGTCACAGACCACCAAAACCTCTGGCTCTTCACCCGCTTCGCAGATTGCCAAGGATTTGCGCTGTACGCTCCGCAGAGTCGGGTCATCGGTGTTCTCCACGCCGGGTGGCGCGGACTCACGGCAGGGGCCATTCCTGCGTTTTTTGAGGTACTTGAGCGCGAGTGGGGCATCGCTCCGCGCGAGACCTGGGTCGTTGCAGGTCCGTCGCTGTGTACCGAGCACGCAGAATTTACGGATCCCGTTCGCGAACTCCCCTCCCTCGATCCAAAATTCTTTCATGGTCGTCACGTCGATCTGCGAGGAGCTGCGGACGAACAATTTTTCCGTCTCGGTGTGCCGCGCGACCACTTCGAACGCAGTCGAGATTGCACGTTCTGTAGATCCGATTTGTACTGGAGTTATCGCGGTGGAGATAGAGCTGCTGTGCAAGACAGATTTCGAAACGTTCTCGCCGCTCGTCTCTGCCCCGTGCTAGAGTGATCGTCTGTCTCGACGATCCGTAAGAGCAGTTACGTTTCTTCTCAACTCGCTTGCAGGGAGATCAAAATCTCTTCGGACTGCGGTCCGAAGATGCGGTCACCCACCTGGAAATCCCAGAAGCAAAGCGCCCCTGCTCGACGGTCGTTTGGACGAATACAAAAAGATTTCGAAGCAATCGAAGACTACGAGGATTTCGAGGATCCTTGTTATCGTCGAAATCCTCGATTCCCTCAAAATCGTCCCGCCGACCTTACGCTATACTCAGCGCTCCCATGCTTTCTCTGGAAGAACGTCTACACAAGGCCAACACACTTCTTGCACCATTTGCCGTGCCACTCGGTGGCACACTCGGTCGAGAGCACGAGGAAAAATCGGATGAAACGCGGTTCCCTTTTCAGCGTGATCGCGATCGCATCATCCACACGCGAGAGTTTCGACGGCTCAAGGGGAAGACTCAGGTCTTCGTCGCCGGTGAAGGTGATCATTTCCGTACGCGACTCACGCACACTATGGAAGTCGCACAGATCAGTCGCGATATTGCGCGGACACTAGGGCTAAATGAAGACCTCGCAGAGTGCATCGCGCTCGCGCACGACCTTGGTCACCCGCCGTTTGCACACGCAGGTGAGCAAGCGCTTGATCAGTGGATGCGTAGTCACGGCTCCTCGTTCGAACACAATGATCAATCACTCCGTATCGTCACGGTGATCGCTGATCACGCAGTGGGTCACACGGGACTCAATCTGAACAAAGAAGTTCTTGAAGGCCTACAAAAACACCGAACGCCGCATGATCACCCTGATCAGGCAAAGAAGAATACTGTCGCACGTTCTCCATCGCTCGAAGCACAGGTGGTGAACATCGCCGACGAGATTGCCTATACAGCGCACGACATTGACGATGGTCTCCGTGCGGATTTTTTCACGATGGAAATGATCACTCGACAGCCGCTCGCAAAGGACGCAGCGGAAATTTCGAAGAAACGTGGCACGTCATTGCGTGGCGCAGTCATTCATCTACTCGTGACTGATCTCTACCGCGCAACTGAGGAAGAATTGCGCACGAAAAACATCCAGAGCCTCGACAATGTGTATGCGGCTCACGATTCGCTCGTTCGTTTCTCTCCGGAGACTGACAAAAAACTTACAGAGCTACGCACGTATCTCGAAGAGCAGATGTACCGGCACCCAACAGTGAAAGAAAATAATGAAAACGGCCAACGTCTGATCATCGAACTCTGTAATCGCTATCTCGAGAATCCCCATCCAAAAATTACGGAACTGATGAAGAAGCATAGCTCCACGCTCGTCGAATCCATCAAAGATTACGTGGCTGGAATGACGGATGCTTTTGCAAAAAAGAGTAGAGAAGCAGTAGAATAAGCTACTTATGGGCAATCTCGCGAAATCCATAGAAGCACTCTGCACACGCTGTGAACAAGCGTGCATCACAAGAAACGTGGATGATTTTAGGCGAGCCCGACAAGAATTAACTGAGCTCATGAACACGAAT
>JAGVCI010000087.1 GCA_020059985.1 Candidatus Peribacterales bacterium
CTCCTCAGTAATGCCGACACATCGCACTGTCAGATCTTCATGTACCCTGGCATGGTGCATGGCAAATTAATTCTCGTGGATGACACACAGGTCTTTGTGGGATCGGCGAATTTGATGACATCGTCTCTCGATCAGATGGGGGAGGTGTCGGTACTCCTCCGAGAAAACCGTCATATTGCTCGTAAAGTGCGTTCCATCGTCCAGGAAGACATCCTTCTGAGTGAGCCACTCTTCCATCCACCGAAACTCAAATGGCTGGGACGATGGCTCGCGCTCCTCGGACTCTAAATTATTTCTTCCACATCTGCCGCGCCTTGAGGAGTCCCTCCACCATCTCGAGGAGCTTGCGCATGGTCATCTGACTTTTGACAAAGTAATCGTCAGCCCCGAGGCTCATAGCGCGTTCGCGGTTTTTCTCGTTAGCGAAATTGGTCAGGACAATAATTGGGAACGTGCGCTTTGCACGCGGATACTTTTCCAAAATCCCAAAGCCATCGGGTGCGGGCATGTTGAGATCGAGGATCAAGAGATCTGGTTCTTTCTCCGTCAGTGCGAGGATGGCCTCTTCACCATTTTTCGCTGTTCGAATTCCATAACCAGTGATTGTGAATTTTTTCACATAAACTTCCCGAAGAACGGAATCATCCTCTGCGATCAAAATGTCTACTCCGTTTGTCATACGGGCGACTATACTCCACAGCAAAAGCACTCACAACACGCACCAGTGATTTGTCACCACTAGAACGCGACCCGGACAAATTTCTCGACGGTCGCCGGGGCGATGTGCTGACCGACCGTTTTACTCGGGTCTTTCACGAATGGTTGAGAGACGAGCGCGTTCTCTTCGCGGAACTTCTTCTCTTTGCCCATCATGATTTTGTCCCATATGGCCTCGGGCTTTCCCTCTTTCTTCAGCTGCTCGCGCCAAACTTCTTTCTCTTTCTCTACGCGATCGTCGGTTACTTCCTCTGGCTTCACGTAGAGCGGGTTCATGGCAGCAGCATGCATGGCAGCGTCCTTGGCTTGGGTCGTTGCACCAGCACCCAGTCCGACGATCACGCCGATTTTGCGGTTGCTGTGGACATACGATCCGATGACAGGAGCGTCTACGATGAGTGTTTCGCCAAGAGAAATGTTTTCTCCAAGCTTCTGCACGATGTCAGGAAGGGAATCCTCAGCAATCTTCTTTGCGGCAGCTTCGCCCTTCGAAAGCAGAGTGTCGGCAAGCGATTGACCAAAGGCGACGAAGTCGTCGCCACGGGCGACGAAGTCCGTTTCACACTTGAGTTGTACGAGTGCAGCTTTCTTTTCGTCTTCTGCGATGAAGATGGCGCCCTCAAACTGTTCGCGTCCGGCGCTCTTTACAGCTTGTGCCTGTCCTTTCTTGCGGAGGATCTCGATGGCTTTCTCTTCGTCGCCACCCGCTTCCTCGAGAGCTTTCTTACACTGAAGAATGGAGACTCCCGTGCGAGCACGGAGAGCTGCAACGGCGGCGGCGGAGATATCTGGCATGGGAAAGGGGGTGAGGGGAATCAGGCGGCAACAGGAGAGCGCTCCTTGTCTTCGCGGTCTTTCTTACGGTTACTGGCGGCACCCATTTCATCCTGCACAGTCGTAAGGACGATCGAAATGGATTTCACCGCGTCGTCATTAGCCGGGACGAAGACGGAGTAGTAATCCGGATCAGCATTGCTGTCGCAGATGCCGTAGATCGGAATACCCAATTTGCGTCCTTCGAGAACGGCGACTTTGTCGCGCACGCCATCGATGATGAAGATGGCATCGGGGAGCGAGGCCATGTCGGCAACGCCCGAGAGAGCTTCTTCCAACTTCGCTAGCTGCTTACGGAGCGCGACTTGCTCTTTTTTCGTGTACTTCTCCACCTCCCCAGTCTGGAATGACTTCTTGAGGTCGAGGTAATAGCGGATGCGTTTGCGCATGGTCGACCAGTTCGTGAGCAGACCCGGGATCCACTTCTTCGTCACCATCGGCTGGCCGAGTGCCTTGCCGATCGCTTCCACGAGCGGAATGCTCTGCTGCTTCGTCGAGACGAAGAGGATCGTCTTGCCTGCGGACTGCAGCGCCTTCATTTGCGTAGCGAGAAGCTCTAAGTGCTTCTTCGTTTTTACGAGGTCAAAGATGTGGATACCTTTGCGTGAACCGTAGAGGTACGGCTCCATCTTCGGACACCATTTGTCCTTGCGATGGCCCAGATGACACGCAGCATCGAGCAGTTCTTTCTCGGATGGGATAGACATAACAGTGATGGGGGAATCCTTGGGCTACAAATCCCGACGTCATCTCACCCTGGTGCGGAGGATATCCCCAGGTGGGGACCAGGACCGCGGTGATCAGTCGGAGAGTGCACACGGTATACCGACCTTGCGTCACTAGAGCAACTTCTTTTTCAGGTTTCTTTGACATTTACGTGTCTGCTGATTGCACCAAAAAATGTGTTCAGTAATTGCAGATTATCCCTGAAGAAAGCGAAGTTAGTGACGCTCTGCCTTAAGTTGATCGAGAGAAGAGATCATTTATAGTGAAAAACTCTCTCCCATGCCTTCTAGCACGACCGAACAACAGGCCAGTGCACGACTCATCGTGATGACGTCCATCTTTGCGCTTGCGTGGTATGCGTCGTTTTTGTTCTCCGGTGATTACGTGGACCATCCAGTTGCCTATCTCCTTCTCTGTGTGGCGGAGATGATCGGCATGGTCGAGCTTTTGGGGCTTTGGCTCACGATGCTCGTAGGGGTGGAACCACAACAGAACCCTGCGATTGCTGAAATTTCGGATGCGCTGAAGAACGTGAATCCTGCACGGGTGCCGGCTGATCTCGTTTCCATTCTCATTCCGGTTGCGGGTGAACCGCTCGCAATCATTCGCGAAACAGTCGACGCCGCTCGCCGAGTGGATGTGCCACACCGCACCATTGTGCTCGATGACGGGGATAGCGATGCCGTTCTCGCACTCACGCAAGAGCTGGGTGTCGAGTATCTGCGCCGCAGTGAAAAGAAACAGCGCAAGGCAGGGAACATCAACCATGCGCTCTCAAAAGTGCAGACAGATTTCGTGGCGATTCTCGATAGCGACTACGTTCCGACTCGTGATTTCCTTTTGAAGACCCTTCCGTTCCTGCTCGGTGATTCCAAACTTGCGTTCGTACAGGCACCGCAGTATTACGGAAATCGTGATGGTTTCGTGAGTGGAGGAACCGCAGAGATCCAGGAGATTTTCTATCGTCACGTGCAGGGAGCGAAGAATGCATTCAATGCAGCATTCTGCGTCGGTACGAGTGTGGTGTTTAGGCGTGCAGCTCTCGATGAGATCGGGGGGCTGTACGGTGCCTCGAACTCCGAGGACATCTGGACGTCGCTCCTTCTTCACGAGCGCGGGTGGAAGTCGCATTTCATTCCCGAAGTGCTTGCCGTCGGACGCGCACCCGAAGTTGTCGGAGACTTCTTGAAGCAGCAATTCCGATGGGCACGTGGTGGGATGGAGATCCTCTTCAAGAGAAACCCGCTCATCACCTCTCTCACCTTCGATCAGAAGTGGCAGTACCTGCACACGGTCATGCACTATTTGAGCGGAATCGCGGTCACAATTTTCTTCATCATGCCACTCCTCTATGCGTATCTGGGGTGGCGACCACTCTCCATGGATGAGCCGTTCCTGTGGGTCTCCCGCTTCGTACCCTACTACGGCATGGTTCTGTTCTCCGCGATCTACCTCCTCGGTCGGGTGCCGAAGTGGAGCACGTTCGTCATTGCACTCGGAGCGTTTCCCGCTCACGTGATGGCACTCTTCTCGGTGCTCACGGGTTTCAACCTCCGTTGGAGCGTAACAGGAGTGATTAAGAGGCAATCGGACTACGTGACGGCCGTGGCGCCGCAGCTCATTATCCTGACCCTTTCGGTCGCTGCGATGCCTCTCGTGGTTTTTCGGACAGAACAGTGGCTCGTCTCCGTCTGTATCCTCGTGTGGTTAATCTTCAACAGTGCTATCCTCGCTTCCTTTTGCGCTCATGCGTTCCCACGCTTCCTGCGCGCGTCTGCTCTTCACAGAGTGGAAATCTTCCCTGAATCCGTTTCATGAGACGATCTTCCTACGCCATCATCGCCTGTCTCGTTCTCGCGTTCACCGCGTTCCAAGGGTGGCTCTTTCTCCGAACATTTTGGTTTGCGGAGCCAGTCACATCGGTAGAGGCACAGCTGCTGCGTGAGACAGTGACCATTGGAACGCCGGTTGCAGGTCTCGTGGAAGAAGTGCACGTCGAACTTCACCAAGAGGTGGCGAAAGATGACATTCTTCTCACGGTCATTCCGCAGTCGCCACAGCAGCCGAGCGGCGGTCGCTCACTGTTTCTGCGCGCTCCACGCGATGGAATCGTACGGACACTTGAGACGACGGAAGGGGACTTTGTTCGTGCGAGTCAGGAGCTGGCTTCCGTTGTAGACACCGATCAAACCAAGAGTTTTGTGGAAGCATCGTTTTCCATAAGTCCGGAGCAATGGAAACGGCTTTCTTCTGGGCTCCCTGCGATGGTGGAGATCGCATATTTCACCAAGGAAAAAGATTTTCACGGCGTCATTGCTTCGGTGAGCCCCTTCTACGATTACGAAAAACACTTGGCTGATGTACGTCTTCACATTGTCGATACGTTCCCCGAAGAAGATCGCTCATTCCCGAGCGGTCTCCCGGTCGAAGTGACCGTGCGTCTTCCGAATGAAAGTGCCTTCCGGCGCGGAGTGTTGTGGTTTGCTGGCGTTGTTTTTCCGCCTTCCATCGCGAAGGTTTTCCGATAGCTCATGACCGTCTTCACCCGTCTCCTCACGCTGCCTGCGTCGGCCTTCCTCGTATTTTTGAATGCCTTCTCCCCCGTGGGTCCCGGTGTCGTGCCTCCGATTGGTGGACCGCTCGTGGTTCCGGTACCCGGTGACCAGACGACACTCGCGACACTTCCGAAGGAAATTCGGAATATTCCCATCCCCGAGGGAACCCCTGTTCCACTTCCAACAAATGCATGGTGGAGTTCTGGTGCGCTCGATACGTGGCCCGCTCCTATCTTCAGTTATCCGATCGTCACCACGATCGGGACGGATGGTGTATCGGTCGGACTAGCGGAACCAGTGGTTGCGCCGACTGCGGTGATGTCTGCGCTCCAAGAGTCGGTAAAACTCATCCCACGCGGAATCGCTCCGGCCGATGCGCGCGTTGCGCGCTGGGGAGATTGGGACGTCACGTGGAACGTGCGAGACCAGGCGAAACAAACGATCATGGAAGTGACGGCGGTGCAGGGCAGCCCGTTCCTCTTCGTCAAACCCTTCCACCGCGAGGTGATGGTGCAGTTTCCTCCCGGAAGCAAAGCACAGGTGGTCTCGTGTAGTGGAGGCTGCGAGAAAGCCGTGATCGTGGCGGCACCCAAGGAGCGCTATGTCATCGCTTTCCCCCGTGATGCGATGATCTATCTGGATGCATTGAGCGTGACGGCATCGTTCCCGTCGTCCTCATCGCTCATGAGTATCGGTGTCGTCGCTGATGGCGATGATCCTGCGAAGTATCTTCCGTTTTCTCTTCGTTCCCTTGCTGGCACCTTTGCGACCTACAGCGTGAAACCTGACAGCGTCGAGACGACGTTCCATTTCCCTGCAGAAACCCTCGTCGGCATTCTGCCACATCAGGCGAAGTACTTAGTCGAAGGATCGAGCGAACGCTTCGGATCATTCCAGACGGTGCGCGGCAAAGTGCAGCTGATGAAGACGAGCGTCTTCACCACGCGCCTGCCGCGTCCCCCTATTCTCCCAGCACTCCCACTCGCGTCGTCTCTCGTGAAAGATAAATCGTTCCTCACGCGACTTCAGGGGGAGATCGAAGCGATCAACCCCATCACGCCGGCGAGCAGCTACACCGGAGGGAAGCATGTGCTCAAGATGTCGCACCTCGCGGACCTCGCAGATCAGATCCAACACCCGCTCCTCCTCACGCAGGCCAGAGCGAAACTCCATGACATGGTGAAGCAGTGGTGCACAGCAACACCAGGAGAGCGCGAACGCGTGCTCGCCTACGACAGCGCACTCGGGGGAATCGTGCAGCTCACCCCGGCATTCGGCAGCGAGCACTACAATGATCACCACTTCCACGCGGGGTACCTGCTCCAGGCTGGCGCAACTCTCGCGCGTATCGACCCGACGTTTCAGTCCGAGTTCGGTGATTGTATGGAGTTCCTCATCCGCGATATTGCGAGCCCCAATCGGTCCGATCCGTCATTCCCGTATCTCCGTCACTTCGACGTTTATGCGGGGCACAGCTGGGCCAATGGATTGACGCGCTTTGCCGACGGCCAGAATCAGGAGTCGACCTCGGAGGCACTTCAGGCGTGGAGCGCGATCGCGCAGTGGGGAAGAGCGACGGAAAATCGTTCGCTCGAAGATCTCGGCACGTGGCTCCTCGCCGAGGAAGCCGCGGGAACACGCGCGTACTGGTTCAACGCAAATAGTGATGTGCCCACGCTCCCGACCACGTTCACGCATCCTATGATCTCCATTCTCTGGGGAGGAAAAGTGGACTACGCCACGTTCTTCGACGCGCATCCATCCGCGATTCACGGGATCCAGTTCTTCCCGGTGACCACAGCACTGCTTCCGTCGGTCACGACTACGATCCTCGATCGCTTGGTGTCACCGATCATCCCGCAGACAGGGAATACCATCTGGAAGACGAACCTCAAACTCGCCGCAGCACTCTCGGGAAAGCCGACGAAGATTACCGGCACCGAAACGATCGATGAGGTCTATACCCAAGTCTACGTCGATCACTGGATGGCTGCGCTCACGGAACTCGGTCGCTACGAAGCAGAGATCGAACCGTCACACTCGTGCGGCGCTGTGTTCTCCATTGGCGGCGTGCGTTCTGCAGTCATCTATCGCTACGCCGGGGACCTTCCAAGTTGCACCTTCACCGATAGCCGCACCAGGCAGCGCTGGACAGTTGGAGAGCTGGGTCTCGGATGGAATGTGCGAGAACTGTGATCTTATCGGAGTTGTTCGATCAGCTTGGTGATAGGGATTCTGATCTGCTCGAGAGAGTCACGATCACGAATCGTCACGGTGTCTTTCTCTCCCTGCGCGTCATCTTCACCAAGTGTGCCGAAGTCCACGGTCACGCACTTCGGCGTACCGATCTCGTCCTGGCGTCGGTAGCGCTTCCCGATACTTCCCGTGACATCGAAGTCGACGGTCAGACGGGTTTCATGAACAATTTTTTTGTACAACTCCTGTGCTTTCGCAATCAGGTGTTCCTTCTTACTTAAAGGCAGTACAGCGACAGAAACAGGAGCGATGCGCGGATCGAATTTCATCACGGTGCGAACATCGCCTTCGCCCAGATCTTCCTCCGTGTACGCTTCGAGAAGGATGGTGAGGACCGTGCGGTCGCATCCGAAGCTCGGCTCCACGACGTACGGGAGGATCTTCTTCTTCGGATCATCGGGGTCGGTGTAGGAGAGATCAGCACCCGAGAACTTCTGATGCTGCGAGAGGTCGTAGTCGCTGCGGTTCGCGAGACCGAAGAGCTCGCCCCAGCCCCACGGGAACTCGTACTCGATGTCGATGGTGCGGGAGCTGTAGTGCGAGAGCTCATCTTTCTCATGCTCGCGGATGCGGAGTCGCTCTTTAGAGATTCCAAATCCTGTGTACCAATCCCACACCGTGCTCTTCCACTCTTCGAACGCGTCGGCATCTTTGCCCGGCTCCACAAAATACTCGATCTCCATCTGCTCGAACTCCCTCGTGCGGAACGTGAAGTTGCCCGGCGTGATTTCGTTGCGGAATGCTTTTCCGATCTGCGCGACACCGAAGGGGAGGCGCATGCGCGTGGTCGTCTGCACATTTTTGAAGTTCACGAAAATTCCCTGTGCGGTCTCGGGGCGTAAATAGATCAGATCACCTTCGCCTTTAATCACGCCTTGATGCGTCTCGAACATCAGGTTGAACTGCTTCGCTTCGGTCCAGTTGCATTTGCCACAATTCGGGCACGCGATTTTTTCCGCCATGAGCATCGGCTGTACCTGATTGAGTTTCAAGATGGCAGTCGCCTCGACACCGAGTTTTCCTTCGAGGAGCTTGTCTCCGCGGAAACGCTCGTTGCAGTCTTTGCAGTCGACGAGCGGATCATTGAATGACGTCACGTGTCCGCTTGCTTCCCAGACTTTTGGGTTCATGAGGATCGCGCTATCGAGTCCCACGACGTCCTGACGCT
Organism: Candidatus Peribacterales bacterium; assembly: GCA_020059985.1. Taxonomy (GTDB): domain Bacteria; phylum Patescibacteriota; class Gracilibacteria; order Peribacterales; family Peribacteraceae; genus JAGVCI01. The sequence continues at coordinate 8,257 of JAGVCI010000087.1, forward strand.
CACGCACGAACGAGTTCCACCATGCGGATTTCACGTTCTTTTTCAGCTCCGATCCGAGTGGTCCGTAATCCCAGGTATTGGCCAGTCCGCCGTAAATATCTGACCCCGGGAAGATGAACCCTCTGCGTTTGCAGAGAGAAACGATGGAGTCGAGGGAGGAAGCGGGCATACGGCAGGGCAGAGTATAGGGTTCGGGGGCGCCTTGCCACTAACGGAGAGGGTTTTCCGGATATTCCAAGAAAGCCGGAATTGTGGTATAATTTAACGAAAACCCACATTCATATCGAAACCCTGGTTGCAGCACAGGCAACGCTCCTCGAGGCATTCCTGAGTGTCCCAGACTCCGTCTGGCACTTCATTGGGTGGCTCGCGGCGGCGACCGCGGGAGCATCCATCTTGTCACTTCTCTGGATGGGGATCCTCAATCACCTCTTCATCCATCACGAGACTCTTGGGTCGGTCGAAAAACGTCAGCCGTATCTGCCGACAATGCGCGTGATAGCGGGAACATTGATCGCAACGGCAGCCCTCTTTTTCGTTGCGCTCCAATTCTTCGCCGATGTCACTCCGTTCGCGCTCTTCAAAGACACCGAAGTGATTGTGGCGTTCGCGCTCGGTGGCATCGCTGCCGGAGTGCTCCAACTCAAGCATCCCAAGACTCGTGATCCGCTCTTCGCATTCACGATCGGCACGATCATCGCGTTTGTGCTCATCGGTTTCACGGTGACGCTTCTTGGAAAAGGAACGGAGAGTAATCCGTTCGTCATGGCGCTCGGTGTGCTCTTCCTCGTCATCTTGTGGCGACTCCTTTTCGGACCGTGGTCATCGAGTGTGAAGGCGATGGTGCTTGGCACGTTCATCGCCTGGGTCGCGCTGCACATGGTCTTGAAGCAAAGTCCCGAGGCACGCACGGCGACGTTGCTCGCTGCGGCGGTTGCTATGGTGCCGGCTGCTCTCTGGTGCTGGCTCTTTTTGGAATATCACCGTCAGCGCAAAAGCATTACGGCGCTCATGTTCTTCGCGGGTATGCTCTCGACCGCGCCGATTCTCTTCTATGATGCTCTCGTGCGGAAGAACGTGGAATTGCAGTTCTTCGTCGTACGTCTCGTACCCGAGAACTTCAGTCGTATTTCCTCGACTTTTGTCTCGGGAGATCTGCTCAATGTTCTCGACCCGCAATCAACGATCATTGCCACATTGATTTCGTTCCTCATCGTTGGACTCATCGAAGAGGCGAGCAAGTTCTGGGTGCTGAAGGCCAGTGGGAAACCGTTCTTCGAAAGTATCGATGATGTCATGCAACTTGCGGTCATCTGCGCGATCGGGTTCGCGTTCGCCGAGAACGTGCTCAACCCCAATTACTTCATCGGGTTTGTGCGCGACTACTTGATTGATCCTCCGACGCCGCTCTGGTGGACATTCCTCGGGAACGTCACCGGTCGCGCGGTGCTCACGACCATGGTGCACATCGTGTCCTCCGGAGTGATGGGGTACTTCCTCGGTCGTGCAATTTTTGCCGAATCGACACTCGGAGAAGAGCATCGCCGTGGACATGTGCATGTGGTTGCAGGACTCCTGCAGTGGTTGCTCCGACTCCCGGAGAAATCGATGTTCCGTATCCAGATGATTCTCATGGGACTCGTCTGTGCCACGGTGATCCACGGAATGTTCAACTTCCTCGTGACGCTTCCCGAGATCCTCCCCGGTCGTCCGCAGACGATCGCCGATCTCTTCGGACTAGGAGAAGACTCCCTTTTGCAGAATATTTCCATCCTACTTGTCCCCTCTCTCCTCTACGTCGTAGGAGGCTTTTGGCTCTTCACGGAGCTCTTTTACCGACGTGAGAACATGGAGAATCGAGGCCACCTTGTGGTGACCGATACATTTGTCACGGAGAGCAGCATTGCATAGGATAAGCGGGTTATTTCCGCCCTCTCTTTTATGTCGATTGCACCTCGCGTTTCTTTGCGGCTTCGCGCAGCCTCGATCGCTGTTTTCTGGTCCATGCTCCCAGGGTTAGTCGGAGCGCAGGCCTTCGCCGAACTTCCGGTCGCTGCCGAGGACGTGGTCACGCGCGGCGACTTCATCCGCGCCGCGGTGCAAGTGCTTGGAGTCTCGGTGACGCAGAGCACGGATGCCACAGATCTTCCCTATCAGCGCGTTGCTCAGGGGCTTGTTCCGTATGTGCGGGCAGCGCACGATAAAGGAGCGCTCACGATGTTTGGTCGTGATCTATTGCTCGCACGTCCTATCACGCGTGGGTTCGCGCTGCGCATTGTCGCGTCTCTCACGAATGCCGTTGGAGATCCGACGACAGATTTCGAAGACGTCGAAGATGGCACGCCCGATGCACGCGCAGTCTCTGTTGCGATCGATAAAGGGTGGATGCATCCGATCCGAGATGGCTACTTTGGTTTTCGCAGAATTCTGAAAGGGGATGAAGCGACGACGCTGCTCGCAAAAGTATCGGGACGGACACCGGGCACGCAGGTGAAAACGACGAAGCCAAAAGATGATGTGACGACGCAGCCGATTCCGACGATTTCCGTGAACTTCCGCGGAGTGAGTAAGGATGGAATGGATATTCCGAAGGCGCGAATCCTCGAGACCATTTGGCAGGTGATCAACGACGAGTTCCTCTACACCGATCGGATTCTCCCCGACGAGGCCGCGTACAAAGCTGCGGAGGCGATCGTGCAGTCATTGAAAGATCCGTACACCAGCTTCCTTCGACCGGTGAACATCAATAGTTTGGAGACGCAGATCAACGGACAGGTAACGGGGATCGGAGCGCAAGTCGAAATGCGAAACAACATCCTCACGATCGTGACGCCGCTGCGCAGCTCTCCTGCAGAGAAAGCGGGACTTCTTCCAAACGACGAGATTCTCAAGGCTGATGGAGTGAGCCTCTCCGGGTTGGACTTTATTCAAGCAGTTGAGAAGGTGCGTGGTGAGAAGGGTACAAAGGTGACACTTACGATCCGCAGAAATAGTCGCGAGTTCGACGTCACGGTCGTCCGCGATACGATAAAAGTGCCGGAGGTGGAGATCACGTGGCAGGGAGAGGTGGCCATCATTGCAGTGCTCCAGTTTGGCAAAGTCACCGAGACCGAGCTGCGTCCGGCTCTCGTGAAAGTGATGGAACAAAATCCGAAAGGTATCATCCTCGATCTCCGCAATAACCCGGGCGGTCTCCTCCATGCGGCGAGCATCATGATCAGCAACTTCGTTCCCAAGGGGAGTGGTGTTGCGCAAATTCTTGCACGCGATGGTGAGCGCACCGATGTTACGGAGGAATCTCCGACCATTGACGCGGACGTTCCACTCGTTGTTCTCGTGAACCAGGGTTCTGCGAGTGCATCAGAGATCGTTGCGGGATCGCTCCAGGATCTCGCTCGCGCGAAGATCGTGGGGACGAAAACGTTCGGCAAAGGAACCGTCCAGCAGGTGCTGCGGTTCAATGATGATTCCGGACTGAAGATTACCGTCGCGGAGTGGAAGACCCCGAAGGGTCGTAAGATCGATGGTGTGGGTGTGATGCCCGATATCGTCGTCGAATACTCGTCCGAGCGCGATGAGCAGATGCTCCGGGCGCTGGAATTACTACGATAATTTTGGTTGGGCCTCCTGTCGTCGAGAGTGACGAGAGGAGGCCTAGGTTGTAGCTGACGGGATTGTGATTAATCACGAAGGGCTATTTCCAATGTCTCGACTACGCGGAAAAGTTTATTCAACTTGGTGATCGCTAGGACTTCACCAATGCGGGGATCGACGTGGCAGAGTGCCACATTTTTGTTTCCCTGGGCTACTTCTCGTTTGTCGGCAGTAATAAGCTTGCCGATAATTGTGCTGGAGAAAAATGTAGTCTTCCAGCAATCCACGACCAGGAGTCCGTGTGGTTCTTTTTGCGCTCGTTCAATCTCTTCGGCTGTCTCGTCGCATACTGCATCATCAAGAAATTTATCGGTGAGAAGTGTGATGACAAGTGCGCCTTCTTCTTCTCGAGCCTCGATGTGCCTGTACTCCATGGAATATCTCCTTCTTCTGGGGGTTACTTTTTGATATCTACCAGTGCATTGTCAAAGCTTTCCTTGATCCGAAAGTGCTTATCTATTGTCATGATTGAGAACATCTCGTAGATGGCCGGACGAATATTGCACAGCACGAGCTTGAGACTCCTTTCTTTTAATTTTTTCTGCAATGTGATCAACTTGCCCATTGCGGCGCTGCTCAGAAACTGCAAGCGTCTAAAATCGAGAATCATGTTTCTGTTTTGATCTACGAGTAGGAACAATTCATCCCCGAGTCCCTTGATGTGACTCTCCAGTTTTATTTCTGCCACCGTGAATTCCACGGTCAAAACCTGTTCATCCAAAAGACTAAATTCCACGTATTGCATGGTCATCCCTTTGCTGTGAATGAGCCCCAATGTGATGTGACCGTCAGTACTGTCACTGTTCTACGCCCAATTTGCTATCAGTCAAAGAATTCTCAGCTCTTTCCGCGAATCTCTGAATATTGAAAAAATGGCATAAAAATGGTATTATACCAATAACATCCATTCCAACATCATTCATGACACACCGCTCACGTTCCGCACATTTCGAACACCTCGTCATGGTGTTTGTCCTCTCCGCATTCATGTTGTTTTTCGCGGTGAACCTTCGCTATGCGGAAGTGAGTTTTGCGTTGTCCCCGTTGCCGACTGCGACGAGTCCTACACCGAAGGACTGTGAAGCGGTTCGCAAGAAA
>JAGVCI010000055.1 GCA_020059985.1 Candidatus Peribacterales bacterium
CCCCGCACGCTCAGGACCCGCCAGGGGGAACAGACGAATACTGTCTTCGGCGTCACGTCGATGCTGCTCAATATTCTGAAGGCGGAGGAGCCAGATGCCTTGGTGTTCTGTTTTGACGCGGGCGAAGAGACGTTTCGTCACCAGGAAAACGAGACATATAAGGAGGGGCGCGCTGATACGCCCGATGATTTCTACACGCAGATCCCACGGATCATCGAGCTCATCGATGCGTTCGGATTTCGCCACATTTCTGATACTCGCTACGAAGCCGATGACTTTCTCTGCAGTTACGCGCGGGAAGGGGAGCGGGCGAAGATGAAAGTCTCCATCGTCACCGGTGACCGTGACCTCTACCAACTCGCGGGCGACAGCATTGCCATCATTCTTCCGCACAAGGGCATGAACGAACCGGAGTACCTGGATGCCGCAGGGGTCGAGCGCAAGCTGGGGGTGCGACCGGACCAAGTCGCCTCCTATAAAGGACTCTGCGGCGACAGTTCCGATAACCTCCCCGGTGTGCGTGGTATCGGGCCGAAGACCGCAGTCGACCTCCTCAAGAAATATGACACACTCAAGGGTGTCTACGAGCACCTCGATGAGATCCGACCGAGCGTAAAAGAGAAACTTGAGCGCGACCGTGAGCAGGCATTCTTCTGTGAGCGCATGGCCGTCCTCGTCTGTGACATCGATCTTCCGATCGCGCTAAAGGACCTCACCCTCGCCAATGTCCCCACCGGAAACATCGTCGAATTCTTCAGTGAAATGGAGTTCAATTTGCTCACCAAGCGTCTCCAAACGCTTGTCGCAACAGAGTATGGACGTGCACGCTTCGCACAAACGGCGGTCATTCCTGCACTCGCCACGAAAAGTGCACCAGTGCGAGAGAGTGAAGGACAACTCGCGCTCTTCGATGAAGATGCATGAAGAAATAGAAGAGAAATTTTCTCTCTCTGTGATCATTTTTTGATTTTTGCTTGAGCATAATTCGTACTCAGTCGATTTTTGGTGAAAATACTCCGGAGCAGTTAGTGTTCGTTATCCCTTGTGTAAGCCAAAATATCAGAACACAAAAAATGTTCATAAAATGCCTTCATGAATACCAATCGTACTCAACGCATCTTGCGCAGAGTTTTGCTCACTCCGTAGACTTCGAGACGTTTCCTCGCGACTCACCAACTCTTGAGTGCGAGCCCCTTCCCGTTTCCCACTATGCCCAAAGAACGTGTCGTCGCGAGCCTCGATATTGGAAGCTCGAAAATTCGTACCGTCGTAGCCGTTGTCGAAGGATCGGATGAGTCCGATGTTCCCAACGTCATCGGCGTCGGTCTCTCGCCGTCACTCGGAATGCGCAAGGGCCATGTCATCGACGTAGAGGAACTCATCCACAACATCATCTCCTCATTAGAAGATGCCGAGCGCATGGCGGGTGTTCCGGTGAACCACGTGTTCGTCGGACTCTCGGGTGCACACATCGAAGCGTTCGACAGCCGCGGCGTGATCGCCATCTCGGGTACCGAGATCACGGTGGAAGATGTCGCGCGCGTTCTCGAGGCAGCGCAGGCCGTGAGCATCCCGGCGAACCGCAGAATTTTGCACATCGAACCCAAGGCCTACTCGGTCGACGAGCAGCGTGGGATCAAGAACCCCGTCGGCATGACGGGTATCCGTCTCGAGGTCGAGGCGCACATCATCACGGGTCACATCCAGCACGTGAAGAACATCGAGAAGTGCGTGGACCAGGCGGGCATCGACGTCGACGATCTCGTTCCCTCCACTATAGCGTCGTCGGAGGCGGTCCTCACAAAGCGCCAGAAAGAGCTCGGCGTGGTGGTGATCGATGTCGGCGCAGGATCCACGAGCGTCGCCGTCTTCGAGGAGGGGACTATCCTCCACTCGGTGTCGCTGCCGGTCGGTGGTGAGAGCGTGACCAATGACATCGCGATAGGGCTCCGCACCTCCATTGATACGGCGGAGAAGATCAAGATCGAGTTCGGTTCTGTTCTCCCGCAGGAGATCGCCGAGCGCGAGATGATCGACCTCTCCTCCGTGAGCAAGGTCGATACACAGAACGTGAGCAAGCGTTACATGGCCGAGATCATGCAGGCGCGGTACTTCGAGATCTTCTCGCTCGTGAACGAAGAATTGAAGCGCATCGGTCGCAGCGGCATGCTCCCCGCAGGCGCACTCCTTACTGGTGCCGCGGTGAAAGCTCCTGGTGTACTTGACCTCGCACGCGATGTTCTCGGACTCCCCGTCCAAATGGGGTTCCCGGTCGACATCGGTGGTGTCGTCGAGAAGGTGGACGACCCAGCGTACGCCACTGCACTCGGCACACTCGTCTGGGGTATCCGCGAGGGTGACCGCATGCCGCGTGTCGGCTCGGTCCAGTTCAAGCGCGCAGCAGCCCAAGTCTCCACGTGGTTCAAGAGTCTTCTCCCTTAATTTTTTCCTTCAGCATTTTTTCTCCCCTCTCCCATGTCCGATACACTTCGTTCCCTCTTCAGCGGCAGCCGCGGCACCGGCAGTAGCGGTGGCACCACCGGTGACGGCACCGTGCGACCAGCCACGTCTCTGACGCAGGAAGTCCGCCCCGATGTTTCTCCCGGCGCCAACATCTTGGTGCTCGGTACCGGCGGAGGCGGCGCCAATGCCGTGAAGCGCATGGTGGATGGCAAAGTCCAGGGAGTGGAGTTTATTGCAGTGAATACCGATATTCAGGCCCTTTATCACAACCCTGCGTCCCGCAAAATTACGATCGGACGCGGGCTCACCAAAGGACTCGGGGCTGGTTCCAACCCGGATATCGGCAAGAAGGCCGCAGAGGAGAGCAGCGAAGAGATCAAGTCTGCACTGGAGGGAGCGGACATGCTCTTCATCACCGCAGGACTCGGAGGCGGAACGGGCACGGGAAGCATCAGCGTGATCGCCGAGATCGCTCGCAGTATGGGCATCCTCACGATTGCGGTCGTCACGCGACCGTTCAGCTTCGAGGGACTCAAGAGAAAGAAGCAGGCCGACGAGGCACTCGCGACGCTCAAAGGAAAGGTCGACACGTTGATCACGATTCCGAACGACAAAATCCTCTCGCTCATCGATAAGACGACACCCCTTACCGAGGCCTTCCAGGTGGTCGACGAGGTGCTCCAGCACGCGATCGAAGGCATCTCCAACCTCATCACGGTGCATGGTCTCGTGAACGTGGACTTCGCCGACGTGAAAGCGATCATGTCCGACGCCGGTACGGCCCTCATGGGCATCGGCTACGGAACGGGCGACAGTCGCGCTGCAGAGGCCGCACGCGCTGCGGTCGATAGTCCGCTTCTCGAGCTCTCCATCGACGGTGCCAAGGGCGTGCTCTTCAACATCACGGGAGGAAACGACCTCTCGATGTTCGAAGTCGACGAAGCCGCTCGTATCATCACGGAGGCCGCGGACCCGGAGGCGAACATCATCTTCGGTGCGGTGATCGACGAGAACTACACCGGACAGGTGAAGGTGACGGTCGTCGCCACAGGTTTCGATGTCATCACCGACGAGCCACGCTTCGCATCCCCAGCTGCACGCGGGATGCCAGCGCCTGGAGTGCGCAAGATGGAGGACAAGATGTCCAAGGAGTCCACAGGAGGACTTCGCCGCGATGACGCATCCGATGAGCGCCGCTCGATGTTCGAAGCACGCTCCACGCGTGTGGACCTCAACGAGGAAGAGCTCGAAGTGCCGGCCTTCATGCGCAAGCCGATCAGCAAATAACGCATTCATCTACCTGTCATAAGAAAAACCGATAGTCCCCTCACTGTCGGTTTTTCGATAAGGATTTCGGGGACTTCGAGGAATTCGACGATAACGAGTATCGTCGAAATCTTTGATTACTTCGATTTCCTCGAAATCCTCATGTATGTGTTCCCGTCGATCCAAACCCGCCGCGTGTCTCAGCTCCGTGTGAGTCCACTTCACTCCACTCCGCTTTCTCCACCTTCACGAAGAGTCCCTGTGCAATTCTCTCACCGCGCTCCACGGTCACCGGTTGATCGGTGATGTTTTTCACCTGCACGAAAATCTCGTCCTTCTCTCCGTGGTAATCCTCGTCGATGACACCGAACGAGTGCGGGCAGATGAGACCTTTTTTTCTAGGGAGAGAAGACCGCGGCACAATCATGAGGGCGTAGCCCACGGGCACCTGCACGATGACATTCCCGGGGACAAGTCCGATGGCACCCGGGGCAATGGTCGTGTTTTCGCGCGTCACCAAGTCAAAGCCGACCGCCCCCTTCGATTCGTATTTGGGGAGGGGGAGAGAGCTATCAATTCGTTGGATCTGAACGCGCATGACGAAAGCATGCACGTGTGACTCCTGCTCTGCAACAGGACATTACGCAGCTATTTTCCATTCGTTGATGATGTCCACACCTCTATCCACCGTGAATCCGTCATCTCCACTACTTCCGCCTTCATTGCGCAGTCTAACAGGGTCAGTGTCTTTTGCCGCGTAGACACGGAGCACTTCCTTGAACGCTTTTTGTCCTTCTGGTGTGCGGATGACATCGAGGAAGATTTGGTAGAAGTCCGAGTAGAGGGCATACATGCCCATTGCATCCTTTTTGTTATTTCGCGAAAGACCATGCGTTGTTGAAATAAATTGTTTCACGGTGTAGGTCTTAAATTTCTTTTTTACATCTAAGGTCTTCTTTTTTCTATGTGTGACTGGATCCACTTCCTCTGTTTCTACCTCCACTTGTTCGGTGCATGCGTCCATTTTGTCCTGAATCATTTTCTCCAATTTCACACCACTGACAGTGGTGTCCAACAGCGCCGCAAGAAGTCCAGTCATGCCCTTTCTATAGTCCATGGTCGTGCTTTTTCCATCGGATGATGGCGGGACCGTTTGAAATTGATTTTCCGTAAGCATGACACGTTCAGTGGGCTCAAATTTATCCGTCACGTTGCGCGTAACGATATTATCATAGTGGATGTATCCAATGAGTGTCTGTGACAGCATTTCAACGTCACGTGCAGTCACCTTTTCGATTCCGTCTTCTTCTGCTTGCATAAGTGCACCGAAGACTTTGAATTTAGAGCTCCAACCGACGTAGGCATTTTTAGCGGCTTCCGGCGACAGCTTCATACGTGTTCCACTGATGACGCCCGTCATGTTGTTTACCGAGCTCACGTCCGCATTGGTGATGAAGAATGGAATATCTTCGTGATCGATGTTTTCAGCCCTAGCTCCGGAGAGAGCTTTGCTCAAACGCTCCTGAGCGCTCTTTTCTCGAGAAACTTCGTAGTGAATCCAGAGCGTGGTTTTGATTCCTGGTTTGAATCTTTTTTCAGGATCCGTCTCCGACTCTAGCAAGCGCTTAGCGAGTGCTTGGACCTCCGGGAGCGTGTTGTTTCGACCGTAGAAGTAATCGATGAACGGTAAGAGGTTTAGGTATTTACTCGCAAGCACACGGAGACGGTCGATGGACAGAAGTCCGCTCGCTACCCCTTGCACAAGGTAGAAAAGCTTTTGCTCCATGGTCATTTTTCCCTTTTCTATCGCGTAGGTAATCGTCTCTTCGTACAGATGCATTTTGACGTCGACGGGAAGCGGTCGATGAATATTGTTGTCCTTGTCATGCCTCCAAAGAGTGTAAATGCGCAGTTGTTTTTCCAATTCACCAGCCATTCCACCTTTCACATTTGAGAGCTGATCGACTTTAGCCTCGAAATTCTTCTTTCCACTGTCGAATTTACTGTCGTTGTCGAGGCGCCATTGGTAGTAGAGCTCTTTATCTTTCCAGATCACGTCCACCATGCGACGCAGCCATGTGTCGCGGAGGAGGTCGTCCCGCTTACATGCTTCCACTGGCATCTGGTGGTAACCGGAAAGATGCATAAGAACGAGCCATGTCTTATCGTCATTCCAGTTCATCTCTCCTCGACTGCAGAGCAGCGTAATAATTCCGCGGATCTGGTCCTTGTTGTGGCTTCCTTCGATCATTTCCAGCACAGACGTGCTGTCTTCGTTCTCCAGACCCTCTTTCCATTCGTTTGCGGCTTTCTGTTCCTCGCCTGAGTAGCGTCGTTCATGGTATTGGTTGATTTCCTGGAAATACTCACCGAACCACGGGACATTTTCTCCCTTTCGCAACGCCTTAGTCACAATCCCTCCGACATGCTGGAGAGCCCTGTCCTGTCGGCGTTTGTGGATGTGATGAATATCTTCCATAATGTCTTTTCCGAGTTTGATGAGGTCGTTGATACTCACGAACGAGAGGTTGTCGAGTAGTCCCGGGGCGTCGCGCTCCTCGCCAGTAATGTCCAACCTTTTCGTATCAAATTCCTGAATTTCTTTTACCCGTTTTCCCACTTCCTGTTGCAGCAAAGAGGCCCTGCTTCTGAGCATTTTTTGGTTTGCAGCGGGGTTTGTGTTGTACTCCGTCAGGATATTTTCGTGCGCATGGCGGACAGCTTCGAAGTACGTTCGGTCTTGCTCTGCATCCGCAAAGAAATGCACATGTGGGTAGGCCTTTTGAAACTGAGAGATCTTGACAAGGTCTTTCTTTACCTGCTGCAGATCGTCTTTCACAGTGTCTTTCATCCACTCGTCCGATCCTGGAGTTCCCGGAGGAGTCCCTGGAGGAGAACCTGGGGGAGTGCCTGGGGTCGGGGGCGGTGTGATAAACCTGCGTTCCATCTCGAGAATATCTTCATCACTCATGAGTTCTCCGATTGCCTCCTCAACAGTTTGTCTCTTCGACTTCTCCAAGTCCCTCAGCATCAAGAAGAGCGTGTGCTCCGTTTTCTTTTCCTGGCTACCGTCCGACGGTTTCGAACCATCCCAGCTGGTGTAGCTGACCATCAGCTCGTCTAAGAGCGCGTGCAGGTACATACGCTCCGCGATTCGTCTCGCCTCTGCTTGGGTTTTCCCTTTCTTCGTCGTTAAGACCTGGATGCGGGCGTCGACCGACGTGAGTCCCCAGTATGAGCCCATGGATTCCAAGAGTTGATTGAATGATCTTCCGGATGCATCTTTCTTCTTTTCCAATGCACTGTGCTGCTTCCAGAGAAGCATCGGGAAGACCTTCGATGTGCGTGTCAGCGTGTGGATGATCAAGTGTCCACGTTCATGATCAAGAATATCGTTGTAGTCTTTCGATCCCTTCACGAGTGACGATGCGAGGTGAATTTTTCCGTCGATAGGTTCGAACGAACCCCTGCGGCCAGTCTCTTGTTCCAGTTTGTCATCGATGACGATGCGACTGTTGAGATCCTGTAGTTCGGCCGCACAGCGCTCCAATCGAGCGATTTCTTCGAGAGAACTTTTCAGGAGTGCTTTCGATTCGGCTTCACTCTTCGACTTCAATCCCGCTTCGCGGATGGATTGCTCGAGAGAAGTTTTTCTCTTCTTGAGTCCTTCTTTTACGCCCAGGACGTCTGCGAGTGGGTGTTCGAGAGCCGGGGAGAGTTTGTCGCCATTGAGGAGTGTGCCCATGGCTGCAGACAAGCGACTGTGTGTTTTGTCACAAATCTCTTTGATGGGTCCGTCCGGCACAGTGGCCTCGGGGTTCTCTTCATCGTCAGCGCTCAGTGCAGACGCTGCTTCGAGCGATGTGAGGTAGTCGTTGATACGTGCCATCTCGTCGTCCTTCACATCGAGTGCGAGTAGACGACCGAGAACGTAGGTCTTGTCTTCGTAGGTGTAGACCTTCTCTCCGAGGAGTGATTCAACGAGCAGATCGAGTGCTTCGGTGGTTTTTTGGTCCCCACGATCGTGCAGTGCTTGGATGCGATCTACTGTCGTTTTGCCCCAATCCTCCACCATTTGCTGATCCAGTTTCTTCTGGAGGAATCGGTTTGGATTATTCACGTCCTCCAGCAGTTCTGCGAGGATGCGGTTCTTTCGTCCGATGAATTTCATGAGGTTCTCGCTATCGCCGTTTCTTCCTGGTTGCAGTTGAGAGGACAGCTCTGCTTCGTCGCGAACATTGTTCGCAAGATGTTTCAGATTTGATGCTTCGATTGCTGTGAGAAGTCTTTCTCCGACAGTATCGATTTCTCCGAGGATGCCGAGTGCAGTCAGCTCCGTCTGCATTATCTCGTCGTGGAGTGCTGCGCCATCTGCACCAAATTTTTCGAGAATCTGCTCACGCGTAAGTCCATGCAATTGCTCGCGTTCGGTCTGGCGATTTTTTTCGAGCACTTGCTTGGCCGTGCGGCGCAACTGGTTGAACAGCACTTTTTCGAGTGTCTCTTTCTGATTTTCCAATTGATCGAAGTACTGCTCGCGCACTGCTTCCTCTTCCTCGGGGCTGGTGCCCGGGGGGAGCGCGTCCATAGTCGTGAGTCCCTGTTTGCGCGCTTTCTCGCTTTCCGTAAGCGCACGGTGCACTTTGTCGAGCTGAATTTCCTGTTGAGCAGGATCCGGGTACTTCTCTTCCAGTTTCAATCTTTTGCGAATTTCTTCTCGATCGAGGATCGGAGGATCCATGCGGATGAGGGAAATCAGATCGACGTCATTCGCGTCTCTGCTGCGTGCTTCCGGATCATCAATGTCTCCCTCTCCCAGAATTCCCAGCAAATAACGAACACGCTTCTCTGCGGTTCGACTGTAGAGATCTCGGCGATCAAGAACCGTCTGAAGAGTTTCCTGAAATTTGAGAGATGCCTTTGGGCTCTGCAAAATTGTTTCCAGAATGCGGCGGCGCTGCTCATCGGTAAAGTTCGCGGCTGTCCATGTTTCCGCCTCCGCTTCCTGCAGAATGCCAGCGTGAACGGCTACCTTAGAAACCGTCTCGTGCATTTCCTCCTGCATGATGCGGAAGAGCGGCTCAGCGTGTTCCTGGAGCGCGCTCAGTTCGGTAGAAGCCTCGAGCGGCAACTGTGCTTCGATTCCGCTCGTGACTTCATTCTTGATCGTTGCGATGGAGTCTGTGGCTTTTGCTCCTTCACGCGTCACTTGTCCGCGCTCTGCATCTGATTCCAATGGTGTCTTTTGATCTGCAGCCGGTTGCTGTTCGTCACCTACACCAAATTTCTTCTTGTCGTCACCCGTGGCAAACCCAAGCACCCGTCTCTCCCGGAAGGGGGACTGGTTAGCTGCAAAACACGTTGCGATTCCTCGTGTCAGGAGTCGCTCACAGTTTACAGACCCTACAAATGGTGTCAAGTAGTCGTTCATGACGATCAGAAAGTTCCGGAAGGAATGGGGAAAGGACGATGCGAATCTCTTCGGGTGAAAGCGAACCTGTGTGAATCGATATTTCTCCGCGGTTGCCCTTCTTCCGTTCGATGTGGAGCTCGGTGTAGTTCGGTGTTTTTACAAACCAGAAGCCGTCGCACTGTGCGTACGGCGTCAACGATCCTTCGTACATCACTCCATCCGCCGAGATCGCAATTTCTTTATCGCTCGGTGTCTCTTTGTGTACGTACACATACACACCAATCGCGACGAGAAGCACGAGCGTGAAGCTCCACGCGAGCGTGATGACGCTGTACACGAGGAGCACAGCCGCTACGGTTCCGGCGACCATGTACCAGGTTTTCGATCTCTCGTGCGTGTGCCGGACTGGTGCAGACCAGCGCAGAAGGACCTCGTTCTCGGTTTGATTTTTGTGTTCCATGGTGGAGTGGAATAAATCCTTATATTCTAGCGGAAAACTCGCATTTCTCCCATGGAGGATACTTGCGTGAATACCTTAAATATTTCCTATGGTTATTTATCGATTTCTCTTTCAAAAAATGGCTCCATTTGAGGATTCAAGGAGCCTAAACTCAACTTTCTTTCTAAGGTCAGTGGTGGGCAATACAAGATTCGAACTTGTGACCTCCACAATGTCAATGTGGCGCTCTAACCAACTGAGCTAATTGCCCTGTAGCTCGCGAAGAGTACCAATTCCCCTCGTGTGTCTCAAGGAATGCAAACCGATATTTTGGCTTCCAACCTTACTGCCACAGCACCACGATCAGCGAGACCGCGACGAGCGAAACCAAGAGCTGGGCCATATTGAAGAGGTACAGCTCCAACTTGCGGTTCTCCCAGAGAACGGCATTGAGTTGTACTGCAGCGATGAACCCAAACCAGAGCAAGAGTGCGAGGAGCACGGCGCCCATTGCATCGACGACACCGAGTGCGTTCGCGAGGTGCGAGACAACGGTCGCGATGATGATCTGCTGCACGAGCGCTGCGAACATCTGCGGAGCCATCGCGCCCATGCCTTTCGCTTGCATCGCATCCACTTCTTTCTGTGGGATTCCCATCATTTTGATCCACTGTTTTCCGAAGAGGGGACCGTGCCAGAGAAATCCGATGAAGAACGCGGCGAGCGCCGCGACGAGAATCGCCAGGAAATTGAGGTTGGAAAAATCCATGAGCGAAGGGGAAAGAATACCGAGAATGCTATTCCGTGTGATTGAAACAGTCAATTTGCCAAAATGTGCTATCATCCGCCACTTATGTTGCAGACCCTCCTCGATTTCGTCTTCCCGCGCGTGTCACTCACGGGCGAGAGTGGTCTGTGGATCACGGAGAAGGAGCGAGCGAGGTTACAGTCGACACCGATCCGCGAGTCAAAGGAGCAATTACAAAAACGCGGCGTCCATTTTCTCGATCACGTGACGGCCGCGAGTGGCTACCACGACTCGTGGTATCTGCAGCGGGCAATTGCGACTCTGAAGTACGGTCGTGTGCGCGCACTCGCTCCAGAACTCGTGACGCTCATGCTCTCAGCGAAGCCCGATGCTCTTCGAGATGCGGTGCTCTGTCCGGTGCCACTCCACTGGTCGCGACTCCTTGAGCGGGGATTCAACCAGACAGATCTTCTCACGAGTGAGCTTGCGAAGAGAACAGGAGTGGAATCGCTCTCGCTTCTCCGTCGTACGCGTGCAACCGGTCACCAAGCATGGCGCGGACGAGAGGAGCGACTCGTTTCGATGCACGATGCGTTTCGTTTTGTGGGGAAATGCGTGCCGACTCGCGTCTTTCTCGTCGATGATTTAATCACGACAGGCGCGACACTCGACGCGGCCGCGAAAGCGCTCAAAGATGCGGGCGTGGGACACGTCGAAGCGTGGGTGGTGGCGCACGGGTAAGAAGTCGACTCAACATTCATACATTTCGACGATGATTGTCCCCACTCGCAACACCAAGTGGTGTGGAAAACTTTTAAGTTTTACACGTAGTCGGTAGCATCACGGACCTTGAGAGTCATTGGACCTCTCCCCCTATGACCGTCCTTCTGTCCGCGCTGGCTTTTTTCGTTCTCCTGACTGTGCTCGTGCTCATTCATGAGTGGGGTCATTTCGCTGCAGCGAGGGCTGCTGGGGTCACCGTTGAGGAATTTGGATTTGGTCTTCCGCCGCGTGCAGCGACTCTCTTTCGTCGCAAAGGGACACGCTTCACCTTGAACTGGATTCCGTTCGGTGGATTTGTGCGACTGAAGGGCGAGAACGCCGTCACGATCGGGGAACAGCGAGAGAAGGGGAGTTTCGCCTCGGTTTCCATCACCTGGAGAATCATCATTCTCGTTGCCGGAGTCGCGATGAACTATCTGCTCGCGATCGTGCTCCTCACGATCGGATTTTCCGTGGGCAACTGGATCCCGACCTATCTCTCCTTAGACGACATGCGCGCGGCGTCGGATCGTGGTGTCATCGAGCTCTCACTCGCCGTTATGATTTCGGACGTTCTCGAGGACAGCGGTGCAGCAGACGCTGGTGTTCCTGCAAAGAGCATTCTCGCGGCAGTCGATGGTGAGCCGGTGGTCGTACCCGAAGAAGTGATCGCGCTGCAGGAGGGAAAGACACAGGTGACCTACACTGTAAAAACGG
>JAGVCI010000123.1 GCA_020059985.1 Candidatus Peribacterales bacterium
AACGCCAGTCGTGCCCCGGGCGGTCCGTCACAAACTCGATCAAGCTGTGCGGCTTCCCCAGAATATCGAGAATCATCTTCGCCACATCGATATTCTGTCGCTCGGCATCCGCAGAGATATTGAAAATGTGTCCGCTCCCCTCCAATTTTTCATCGGTGAATGCCCATGGTGTGGCAAGAATCATTTCAATCGCATCGCAGTGATCAGTCACATAGAGCCAATCACGTTTGTTCTTGCCCTCTGCATACACCGGAATTTTTTTGTCGCTGAGCGCGGATCGGATCACCACCGGAATAAATTTTTCATCCGCTTGATGTGGTCCGTAATTATTCGTGCAGCGCGTCACGGCGGCTGGAATTTTGAATGTACGCATCGCCGCCATCACGAGCATCTCGGCTCCAGCCTTACTCGCCGCATAGGGTGAACTCGGGAAGAGCGGATCGGAAACCGTGCGTGGTGGGTCGTCATCGTCGAGATCTCCGTACACTTCATCGGTAGAAATATGGAGCAGCCGCACACCCGGACATTCCTTACACACTTCGATGAGTGCCTGCGTCCCAATGATATTCGTGTGAAGAAAGGGATACGCATCAGAAATACTGCGATCAACATGCGACTCCGCAGCGAAGTTCACGATCGTATCGATGTGATGATTCTTCACGAGCCCGGTGACGAGCGCACGATCCGCGATGTCTCCCTCCACAAAAGTAATGCTCCCGAGGATCGGTTCGAGGAATTGTTTATCAGCCGCGTACGTGAGCTTGTCGAGGACCACGATGCCGTCCTCGGGGTGTGACTCGCGATGACGCAGTGTGAAGTGCGACCCGATGAAGCCGGCGCCCCCCGTGATGAGCAGATTCATGGGGGTATCCTAGCAGGGAGAAGGGCAAAAATGAGCCGAAAAAGCTGTCAGATTGGCCAAGAACTGGGTAGTCTGCGGCCATGAAAGGCGTCCTCATTTGTGGTGGGCTAGGGACCCGCCTCCGGCCCCTCACGAACGTGACCAATAAGAGCTTGCTCCCGGTCTACGACCGTCCGCTGGTGGAGTATCCGCTCAGTATTCTCCTGAGCGCCGGCATCCGCGACATCATCCTGATTACCGGTCCCGACCACTCGGGCGACTTCATGCAGTACCTAGGCTCTGGCGAACAGTGGAACTGCAAGTTCACGTACCGCATCCAAGATAAGCCAGCCGGTATCGCTCAGGCACTCGGGATGACAGAGGAGTTCATCGACGGAGACAACGTGTGTGCGATCCTCGGCGACAACATTTACTTCGATGATATCGGTGAAGAAATCCGAAACTTCAAAGGCGGTGCGCACATCTTCCTCAAAGAAGTGAGCGATCCGGAGCGCTTCGGTGTCGTGGAGATGAGTTCGGATGGAAAAGTCGTTTCGATCGAGGAGAAGCCAGCGAAGCCGAAGAGTAATTTGGCGCAGACCGGCTGCTACATCTATGACGCACGATGCTTTGACATTATCCGTAATCTTCGGCCTTCCGAGCGTGGTCAGCTGGAAGTGACTGACCTCAATAAGCAGTACTTGGCGCTTGGAGAACTCGCCGCGACGATCCTCGGTGATGAGTGGATCGATGCAGGAACAATCGAAAGTTTTTACGAAGCCTCCACACTCGTGCGCAATCGAAAACTAGCAATCGCAGAAAAAATTACGAGCGCACGCGCGAGTGAGGCAATAACGAAACAGCCAATCGCCTCAGCGCAGTAATTCCGCGTAGACGCCGTTGTAGCGCTCAGCGATTACCGACCAGTCGTACGGAGCAACATGTTTTTTTCCGTGCGCCCCAAGCTCCGCAGCTTTCGCCGGTTGATCGATGAGAGATTGCAGCGCCACTCGTGCGCGCTCTTCGAAGTTCTCTCCTGGAACAATGAGGAGTCCCGTCTTCCCGTCCTCCACCACCTCGGGGATGCCACCAATCTTTGTCGCAACGACGGCGCATCCTGCCGCCTGCGCCTCGAGGAAGACATTCCCGAGCGCTTCACTGCGCGATAGTCCGCAGAAAATGACTGCTTCGGCAAACTCGTCATAGACCTCCGGAACCGGGATTCTCCCTCGAAATGTCACACGATCCCCGATTCCGAGATGGATAGCGAGATGCTCAAGATCATGACGCTCGGATCCCCCACCGACAATATGCAAACTGATCGCTCCGGTGAGCCGCGCGAAAACACGCAGCAGCGTATCAACACCCTTCATCTGTTCCAGTCGTCCCGCAAAGAGGATGCAACCGGGAATTTTTTCGCGATCCGGCATGTCAGCGATGTGGAGACCGTTTGGAATGAGCGTCGCATCGTGTCCAACTGCTCGCGCTCTCTCGATAAGCACTGAACTGATTGCGGTCACGTGATGAGCTGAGCGAATGAGGAAATTTTTGAGAAATTGTCGATTCGTTGTTTGCAGAGTGAGCAGACGCTTCGCATGAGGGACCGTGTAACGACAGAAGTGGAGCGCGAGTCCCGCAAATGTTTCGAGCACCGCGTGGACTAGATCAGGATTGAGTTTTCGCGCAGCGAGTGGCGCGAGGAAAGGATAGAGCCACTTATCAAAAGAAAAACCGAGTCCGACATACACCACAGGGATCTCACCGAAGAGCACATCTTTTTGTGGTGCGTCACGACGCATGCGTGCAGTGACGATAGTGAAGTCGTAACGATCACTGAGAAGGAGAGGTACTTCTTCCGCACACGCCTCGGCACCACTGCGCAGTGGAGTGAGAAACGCCGAGAGGATGACGACTCGTTTCTTCATGCGAGAAGTGACGTAAAAAGTTCTTCGTAGCGTCTGCCAACGACGCGCCAATCAAATTCTTTTTCGATTCGCTCTCGTGCAGCACTGGCAATCGCACGACGTTTGGCCGGATCTTCCACGAGACGACGGATGTGTGACGCGAGAGCCGCCCTGTCCCCCGGCGGAAAGAGGAACCCCGAGACGCCATTTTGGACCAAGAATCGGTTTCCCCCGATGTCGCTCGCGATACAGGCACACCCCATACTCATGGCTTCCATAAGCGAATTACTGAGGCCCTCGCTGTAGCTGGGGAGGACGAAAATGTCGGTTTCAGAAAGTAATGGCTTGATGTCATCACGCAGTCCGAGGAATTCGACTTGGTCGCGGTACTCACTCACGAGTGAATGACCAGGCTTGTACCACCCGACAACGCGGATACGCATCTCGGGATAATTTTTTTTGTTCTCGACTGCGGCCGCGAGGAAATCATCCACACCTTTCACTGATTCCAATCTTCCGGTGTACGTGATCGTTACGGGTCGCGCAGTGTCTGCTCCTCTCCTCCACTCTTCGGCATCGATCCCCGTAGGAATCACCTGAGTTTTTCCGGCGATGCCGATGCGACGAAGGAAGTGTGGATTTTGTGGGAAGTACGTGACGATGCGATCGGCAAAGAGAAGAACAAGCCATCCAATAGTCCACGCACCGATTCCCATGATTATTTTTGGGAGAAGTGTCCGCGGCCACCATGTCATGCCAACGAATGCATCGGTGAGCAGAAGCACACGATGACCCGTGAGGCGCAACGCGAGTAGAGAGAACGACGTCCAGAAGAGCACTTTATTCACGACGATGAGATCTGGCTTCTCTTCCGAGATGATCCGTCGCACGAGACCTGTAAAGCCAGGGGCGATCCCGAAGTTTAGGGGATCAGGCAGGAAGAAATCTTTTTTGCGGTACAGCGTCAATGTATTAGAGACGCGCTCAACGCCAGACGCCGAGCTCACCTGTGGTGAGCTTGTCGAACCCATACACGCTACGACAACCCGGTATCCCAATTTCTGCCAGAGCTCCGCAAGCTTCACCGAGCTCACCATCCAGCGGTGCGGTTCTTTCCAGTAGGGACTGATAAGGAGAATGGTCTTCATGAACGAGGCCAATCCTACCCCTTATTTGCGGTCTTTCTCATCCATTCTCACGTCTTTTAGGGCTTGCATACGCACGATCCTGGTCAGGCGCTGTTCCATTTCTTCCAGCCGAACGACAAGGTAAAAGACTATGAATGAGAGAATTCCAAGGAAGGTAACGAGGACGGCATTTTCGCGATCCTGGATACCCGTTGCGACCGTGAGGTAATCGATGACGTCCGGGTAGATGGCGATGCCGACGATCGCACCCCAGAAGAGTGTCCAGAGCGTGGCCTCCCAAATCGTTTTCTTCTGACGGAAGACCAAGTTCCATGCGTAGAGAATCGCAATGAGTGCGACGAGCGGCGCGATGATTTGGTAGGGGGTGGGAAGCACAGAGACAGTCTAATAGAAAAGAAGATACAGAGAAAATTCAAAGATCCAAGAAACAAGATCCAAAGATTTGTTTCTTGTGTCTTGCATCTTGTTTCTTTTTTGCCACGGCTTATCGAATAAAAGATCTTAATAGCAATTTCAAAGCTGTCTTCACACCACCAGCAAACGACTGTCCTTTTGCGAGTGTGTACTCAGAGTACATCACTTTGGTTGGCACTTGTTCTATGCGCCAGCGGTGTTGCACAGCTTCGCGCACGATCTCGGAACAGAATTCGAATCCGTTCATCTTGAGATCGAGTTGTTCTAGCGCAGTCGGACCGAACGCTTTGAAACCGCACTGACTATCGGCGACCCACTTCCCTGTTGCACCGAAGGTCACCATGTTTCCGATCATGTTGAAGAGTCTGCGGATCAATGGAATTTTGTTGCGTCGTCCGAATCGATTCGCGAACACCGCATCACACTTTCCTTCGCGGATCGGTGCGAGGAGTGCGGGAATATCCGCGGGATCGTGCTGACCATCGGCATCGAGTGTGATGACGACGGTTGCACCGAGCATGCGCGCAGCGGAGATACCCGTCATAGTCGCCGCACCAGCACCGCAGTTATCGGCATGCGAGATCACCGTGTCTGCACCAGAGTCCTTCGCGACTTTCGGGGTTTGATCGCGCGAGCCATCATCCACAACAATGATCGAATCGACGTACGGCTTCACCGAACGAATGACATCGCCGATGCGCGTTTCTTCGTTGAGGGCCGGTATGACTGCGACAACTTTCATCGCTCACGGGATGAGGATGAAGCCGATGCCGTTATCGGGATCGCTAATGACGATCTGAAGACCCAAGGATTGATCGTTGAGGAAGTCGACGAATC
>JAGVCI010000037.1 GCA_020059985.1 Candidatus Peribacterales bacterium
AGGGAAAAGTGCATGTGCTGGTGGCGACACGAAAAATGCTGGCGCTCTCCTGATTTGCTTCTAGACGCTGAGCGTTGGGAGCCGTCGCGTCGCCGCGATCAACTCTCGCATTTCTCTCTGGTAGCGGAGGTTCTGCTCTTTTCGCATGTCTCTGTTTCTCTCGATCTTCTCCAGCCTCTCCGCAGCCATGGCCTGAATGCGGTCACGAATGAAGTGCGTGTTGGGGTAGAGCGTAATTCCACTGAGTGCATTGAGTTCGGTCTTCAATTGATTCGCGAGTGTGCTCAGCTGCGTCTGGAGCTCGGGGACGGGCTTCGACAGATTGCGTGCGTAGCGAGCGATGTCCGCGAGGAGCGCGAACACCTCCTTGTAGGAATTCATAATGGAGGTCTCGTGGTAATCCACGTTGTGCTCCGCGCAGTACTTCTTCGTGATTTTTTGCGCGGCAACATAGTTCATACGCGGCATGGTCGGGAAGAGATGATGTTCAATCTGTAAATTGAGTCCACCGTACAAAAAATTCATGAAAGGACTCGCGTAGATGTTTCTCGCAGTCACCACCTGTCTCGTGAACCAATCGAGATTGGCATCCTTCTGGAACATCGGCATTCCTTTGTGGTTCGGGGCGAACGCGAGTGCCAGGTGAAGCCCCACCAAGCTCTGATGCACTGCACAGAAGAGTACTGCTTTCCAAAACCCAAGCACGTACAAGAGTCCCCCGTAGTACGAGATATGCCAGGCAGTCATCATCGAGAGATCGAGCGCGATCGTGCGTAGAGAACCACGCTGGATGAGACGAGGGATGGAGCCGTAGCGCATGAAGTGCGAGACCAGGCAGTAGAGGCCGAGTGCGTACCAGGCCTGGTAGCGCGCCATGTATTTAATGAATGGATTGGCATCATCGATCTGCTGCTCGGTGTACCGAAGGAAATACACGTCGACATCGGGGTCGAGGTCTTCCTGATTTGGATGATTGTGGTGCTCGTTATGTCCTGCGTACCAACTGAAAAAGCTGGTGCCATTGAAGAATGTCGCGAAGTATCCGAAGACATCATTGGCGAATGTGCTACGAAAGACCTGTCGGTGCCCCGCGTCGTGCATCAGGTATCCGAATTGCGCGCAGACCAGTGCGAGATACACCGCGTCGAGTAAGAGGAAAGGGATGTTCTGGATAACTGTGAGCAGTCCGATACCGACGCCGAAGGCGATGGTCGTGAGGACGAGCGCCACGATGGAGCGCAGCGGACGCTTCTCAAAAAGACCCTCATCAGCCACTTGCTTACGCAGGGCTGGGAAGAGATTGCCTTGGACTTCGGCTGCTGCAATCAATCGACGATGAGCAGGAGTGTGCTCTGTGAGAACGATCGTCATTTACTGGAATATACCATTCCTCCTTTCTCCGGGAAAGACCGGAGGATTTTCACTAGGGCAAGCGTGAAAGTCGTAGAGAAAGTCTGGCTCTCCGGTGGATGCCTTCCTATACTGCAGCAAGCGCGGAGAGGTGGCTGAGTGGTCGAAAGCGCCGCACTGCTAATGCGGTATACGGTGTTAAAACCGTATCGCGGGTTCAAATCCCGCCCTCTCCGCCATGTAGTGAGCGAACGAAGTGAGCTCTACTACATGGCAAGCCTACAAGATTTGAACCGCGAAACCGTTCTTACTACATGGTCCGTCAGATTTCCTCAGAAGAAACGAGAGCGTAAGATGCCGGCGATCGCGGAGTAAAACTGCCTGTCGTTCTCCCACTCGCTTTCTCCTGTGAGTAAAAGTTGATATAAGACTTTCGTCTCAACTTCAGCATGTTTTTTGTGCATCTGCTTAAATCGTGGGCCAGAAACCACTTTCATCTTTGCGACAGCAGCAAAAAAACGATCAACAAGATGCATAATTTCTCCACTATTTATGATCAGATCTTTCACCTGACCAGCAGTCTCAGAAAGATTGATGTCTTGAGCGTCACGAATTTGTCGACCAACAACTTCACCTGTCTGGAAGTTTACTTTTATGATCTCCGTGTCTCCTTTGCGATTAACCATAGGTGAGGGATGTTACAGGACGTAGTGCTCAGCTTTCAGACCGGACTGTGTCGATACTTCTAAGCGTCCACCATTTACGTCGTAGGTGTGTTCGATGATGTCCATAATGTTGCTACGCACCACGACACATCCCATGCTTCCGTAGCGCCCAGGGCTCTGGAACATTCGCTCTTCGTAGAGGTACTCATGGATTCCATAGGGCGTAGAGAGTTCTCCGTCTTTGAAGAGGCGAATGAAGCGACCGGTCGGACCGAATGTCACGCGATCTCCTTTGATCTCTTTGGAAAGCCCAACCCACTCCTGGTTCGGCGTTGCGGCATGGTAGTACCGTCCAATGTAGGAGACGTAGCGCTGCTGACCCGTGACGACTTCGAAGCGCAGGAACTCACCATTCGTGTGGACCAAGTACCCGAGGTTTTCCACCGTATCGACGAGGAAGATATCTCCCTCACGAGGACTCCACTCCGCAATGAGTACCTCTTGGTACAGGACTGCAGGGCTGACCGCTGCCTCCACCGATGTGAGCGAGGAGCTTCCCAAAAGGCCGAGAACACTGAGGAGGGTGATCAACATGAAAGTGTGATACAATACTTATTTTTACTATTTTGTCAATGTTCGGGGATGACTAGAAACAGGTAAATTTCAGGCCTTCCGTAAGCCAAAAAGTCGTATTCTTTAATTCTCAAAATCGTGAGCCTAAGACTCATATTTGAATAAAAAATGTATACAATGTACGATCTCAAGAGATGACGCCTCTGACGCACATCCCCGTTCTTCTGAAAGAAACTCTCGAGCTTCTTGCTCCGAAGAAGGGGGAAACTGTCCTCGATGTGACACTCGGACTCGGAGGACACGCGGCGGCGTTCTTAGAGAAGATCGGACCCTCTGGAAAACTTATTGGACTGGATACCGATCCAGATAATCTTGCCGTTGCGACGAAGAATCTGGAGCGATGGAAAACGCAGGTCGATCTGCGACATGCAAACTTCCGAGACCTCGGCTCACTTGATCTCCCATCAGTTGATATCGTCTTTGCGGACTTAGGTTTGAGCTCCCCGCACATCGATCTCCCCGAGAGGGGATTCACCTTTCGCGAAGAGGGACCACTCGATCTCCGCTTTGATCGCACGAGGGGCAAAAGTGCTGCCGAGTGGATAGTCGACATCGATGAAAAAGATTTGTCGCGTGTGTTCTCCAAATACGGAGAATTGAAACAGGCGAGACGCCTCGCTGAACGAATAAAAGAAGTAGAACCAAAAACGACGGTGGCGCTCGCGGAGTGTGTACGAGAAATTGCTACGTATCGTGCCCCTTCGGTGCTTCCGCAAGTATTCCAGGCTCTGCGCATTGTCGTGAATGATGAACTTGGTGCTCTCGATGCACTCCTCGCAGCAGGCCCTTTACTCCTCAAACCCGGTGGCCGTATGGGCGTTATGAGCTATCACTCGCTCGAAGACCGCGCGGTGAAGAATGTTTTTCGTGATCTTGCGACTCCCAAGCGTAGCGAGGAGACCGGAGCGATTACCGAGGAGAGTCCATTCGTGGTCCTCACCAAAAAGCCCGTTCGCCCCTCGGAAGAGGAGGCGGCGGAGAACCCACGGTCCCGCAGCGCGCATTTGCGAGTTCTTGGTCGTCGGATTTTCTAAATCTGCTATACTTTTTTTCGACCCATGGCATTTGCCTCTCTCTCCACCGAAACCAGCGTCCCCGATCGTCGGTCGCTTGGACGTCTTGTGAACCAGAGCACGGTGCTTCTGATGGTCACCATCGGGTCGATCATTTTGATTCTTGCTCTTTTGATCCTCTTCCACCAGAACGCCAATGCGACGAAGGGGTATCAACTTCGTAACTTGGAGCGCGAACGGTCCCAACTTCTGCTCGAGGAAGAGGTGCTCAAAATGCAGGTCGCTGAGGCGCAGGCACTCCAAAGTTTGGGCGGAGATAAGCGGATTCAGGCCATGGTAGAGCTTCGCAACCCGCTCTACACCGAGGCCGATGCCACGGTCGCGGAACTCTTCAATCGTTAGGCAAAGCGCAGGCAATTTTTCTATATAGTGTTTCAACCCACTTGAGAGTCTTTTGCAATTCTTTGCCGCACTCAGGAAGGGCAAAAAGTGGTAGAATAGTTGGATTTCATGCCAAAAAAGACACATCCCCTCATCGCACTCTCAGTCTTCACGGTTCTCCTTGCTGTGACCGTGCATGGGTCGAACTTTCTCACGGCGCAAGTGAGCTGTGTCGGTCAACCATATGGCACGCCAGGCTGCCCAGTGTGGCAGGAGGAGGATGATGCACCTTCGACGGACACCCCACCGAACTGTGGTGATGGAATTTTGAATATGGGCGAAGAGTGCGACCTCGGACGTTACAATGGGCTCAGCAACTGTACTGAGTCCTGCGCACTTCTCTATTGCGGAGATGGACAGGTGACATCGTACATCGGTGAAGAGTGCGAACCAACGACCGAGGAGATCTACATATTGGATCCACTTTCTGGCGAGCTCACGACGGAAGTGCGTTTCGTACAGAAGAGTTGTGGAACGGTCTGCGAAGTGCCAACCTGCACAGCAGGCGGAGACTGTTCTGGCGGATGCATCTTCCGTTTCTTCGATGCCTGCCCTGCTGCATCGGCGACGACGAGTTCTTCGCCATCAGCGACAACACAGCCGACCTCTACGTCGATTCCTGTTGTACCAAACGCGGGACAGCAAACATCAAGTCAGTCTTCTTCTGCGACACCATCGGGACAAAGTGGCGGAGCGCATGCAGCCGCACCCGATACGACGACAGGATCAGTCTGTGGAAATGCGGTAACAGAACGTGGTGAAGAGTGTGACGATGGAAACCTGGTCACGAATGATGATTGTACGAACGCTTGTAAGCTTCCGGTCTGTGGCAACACGATCATCGAAGGAAAGGAACAGTGCGATGACGGAAACGACAACAACTTCGACGAATGTCCGAGTGATTGTAAGGCTCCGATCTGTGGTGATGGCGTACGCGACGGTATCGAACAGTGTGATGATGGAAATCGCGTAAATAGTGATGCGTGCCCCAATAATTGCGAACTTCCGTACTGCGGAAATGCGATCCGCGAGGGTAAAGAAGAGTGTGACGACGGTAACGGAAACAACTTTGACTCGTGTCCGACGGACTGTGCACTTGCGGTTTGTGGAGACGGCGAGCGCGAGGGGAAAGAAGAGTGTGATGACAGTAATCGCGTA
>JAGVCI010000124.1 GCA_020059985.1 Candidatus Peribacterales bacterium
CCTTTACTATCGAGCGTGATCCCGTCTGGCGCAGAACCAGAGAGATCCTGGAATCCTTTGACGGCTATGCGCTTTCCATCGATGAGGAAGCTCGTTCCTGGATGTAGATCGAATGCGCGTACGCGACGCTTCATTTCTTCTACTGTGGAATACTTTTCTAAGAATCCATCTTCTGGTTTTGGTCGTGGTGCTGATGATGCATTCGATTCGTTCTGCGCAACACCAATGGGTTTCGCATGATCTGCAAATAATTCGATGACATCAGGGATGAGTGATGCAGTGAAGTCTGCGAGTTTTTTATGAAGGCTCGCCGTCGTATCACTTGAATCAATCGAGAGAGATTTTTGCAGAAGAATATCTCCTGTATCTGGAGTATCGGTGAGCCAGTGCACTGTCACGCCAGTTTCACTGTCTCCAGCAATGATTGCGGCTTGTATGGGACAGGGCCCACGATATTTCGGCAGCAGTGACGGATGCATGTTGATGATCCCGAGCTTGGGGATCTCCATCACCTCGGGAGAAATCATTTCGCGAAATGTCGAGACAATGATGAGATCAGGCGCATAATTTTTGAGTAACTGAATACCCTCCGGACTCGACGCGCGAACGTCACTGTGGCTCTTCAGCTCAATTTTTTTTGCCGTCTCTATGAGATCTTCCTCGCTGTAGTACGGAAACGCGTACTCATACTCTTGTGTGAATACCACAGCTAAATCGACCCGCTTATCGGCGGCAAGCGCCCGGAGCACAGGCCCTCCGAAACCGGTTAAAGCGAAGAGAACGACCCTGATTTTCCCGCTCTGCATACACCTACTCTATGCTAGCGGCTTCGCGTTATACCAGTACAATGTCGTGGATTCATGAGGTTTGCCGTCAATTACTCAGCTCCGGCCTATGCGCTCATCGAGAGCGGTGCGATCGACACCGACATGCTGAAGTGTTCGTCCGATTTCCCGGACTTGATTCCCCTCTCACGGAAACTGAAGCCCGTCTGCATTCACTTCTCCTTTCATGCAGGGCGACCCACGCATGAGAAATACGACAAGAAAATGATCGAGCACATGCTCAAAATTTCGGATACGCGATATGTGAACATGCACTTGAGTGCGACGAATGAAGATTATCCGGAGATCGATGTGGAATCGCAGAAAAAAGAAGATCGTGAGCGTGTGATCGAAAAAATGATCGTGGATGTCACCGAGATGACCGATCTCTTCGGGAGCGACAAGGTGATTTTGGAAAATTTCCCGTATCACGCACGTGCGCGGTCAAAGAAAGATATTCTTCGCGTAGTGGTGGAAACCGAAACCATTAATCGTGTGATCGAAGAAACTGGCTGCGGACTTCTCCTCGATATCGATCATGCGCGCACGGCAGCACTCGCGATGGGAGAAGATCCGAAGACATACATCGGTGCTCTCCCCGTAAATCGAATAAAGGAGCTCCACATGACCGGAACGAAGATGAATAACGGAGTACTCGAGTCGCACCTCGCTATGAAGGAGGACGATTGGGAATTTTTCGATTGGACGCTCGGGAAGATCGCACGGAAGGAATGGAGCGAACCAGACATCATGGCCTTTGAGTACGGCGGCGTCGGAAAAGCCTTCGAAGTACGTAGCGATCCCAAGGTGATCCGCACACAAGTCCCGCTTTTCATGCAGAAGATCACATCTGCCAATGCCAGACTCACCGGAAAGTAGAGATGATTCTGGCGAGAAACCCACTTTTGGTGCACGATAAATGACAATGAAAAAGCATATCTCGATCAATGGGAGGAAAGTCGGACCGGGCTGCCCGACGTACATCGTCGCGGAGATGTCAGGGAACCATAACCAGAGTTACGAGGATGCGGTGAAATTGCTCCAAGTCGCCAAAGAAGCTGGCGTCGATGCGGTGAAATTACAGACCTTCACAGCGGACACTCTGACGATCGATTCGAAGGCGAAAGAATTTTTGATCGGTGCCGATACGCGCGGACAAGAAGGACGATCACTCTACGAGCTCTACACCGATCTCGCGTCTCCATGGGAGTGGCAGCCAAAACTCAAAAAAATGGCGAACGACATGGGGCTCGACCTCTTTTCGACTCCGTTCGATAAAACCGCGACGGATTTTCTCATGAAGATGAACGTTCCCGCATTCAAGATCGCATCATCGGAATTAATTGATCTTCCATTGATTGAATACGTCGCGAAGAAAAAGAAACCAATGATCGTCTCGACGGGGATGGGATCGAAGGCCGAGATTGCTGACGCAGTGAAAGCAGTGAAGAAAGCGGGGAATGATCAATTGATTCTTCTCCAGTGCACCGCTGCGTATCCGACTCCTCCAGAGGAAGCGAACCTACGAACAATTTCGGACATGGCCAAACGATTCGGCGTTCCCGTTGGTCTCTCCGATCATTCGCTCGGCATCGCCGTGCCAGTTGCTGCAGTCGCCCTCGGGGCGTGTTTCATCGAGAAACACTTCTGTCTGTCACGAAACGACCCGAGTCCCGATGCCGCGTTCTCTCTGGAACCACATGAACTGAAGGAGATGGCGACCGCCATTCGCACTGCGGAAAAATCGCTTGGAGAAGCCACATACGCCCTATCGAAGGGTGAGAAGGCCATCGTTCGATACCGACGCTCCCTCTATGTCGTTGAGGACATTGCCGAGGGAGAGAAATTCACAGAGAAGAATGTGCGATCCGTTCGCCCAGGAAATGGTCTCCCGCCGAAGGAGCTCAATAAGATTCTCGGAAAGAAGGCGACGAAAAATCTGAAAAAGGGCACGGCACTTGCGCGCGGCATGATCAAGTAACGAGTTTTTATGAACATCATCCTGAAATCCTTCGAATTCTGTCAGCGCCCTCTGGAGCGTGCGTTCCAAGGAAAAAAATTCGGTACATGTATTTCCATATTGGATGATGAGTTTCATATGCCCAATCTCGAAGCAGCGGAACACATTTGGGTATCGGCAAGAAATCTGCGCGATGGAAAATATCCAGATGTGAATTGGAACGAGATCACGCCGCTGGATGCAGAACTCATCGAAGCCATGCGACACAGTGAAGCCGTCTTCATGCGCATGATCGAACGCTACACTGCCGCGCGCGATTTTTCGTACGGTGAACGCAGACAGAAATACATGGACCATCTGCGCTACTGGAATCACATTTTGGAAACGAAGAAGATCGATCTCCTACTTTTAAATCACATTCCCCATCAGACGTACGACTACGTGCTCTACAATCTCTGCAAACTGAAAGGAATTCCGACACTGCACTTGGAACGGTTCTCGCTCACCGACTCCATGTTCGTCGAAGAAGACTGGAAAGGGGGCGCGAAAGAACTGAAAACGACCTACGAGAGACTAAAGAAGGAGTACGCAGATACGTCGATGCCGATTCCCCTCTCTCCGAAGTACGATCAGTACTTTTTATCGCAGACTGAACGTGACGAGAAGCCCTGGTACATGGGAAAAAACGACAATCGTCCTCCGAAGGTGAGCTTTGTGAGTAAATGGGGAAAAAGATCCATCCGAGCGCTCACGAAGAAGCCCGCAAAGTTCTTTTCCGCAGTGATCTCCCCTGCCGCATGGTCACGGAAATGGAGTCAGCACAAAATCACGAGAGTCTACGACCGCTACGTGAAAGAGCCAGATCTCTCGAAGCCTTATATCTACGTGCCACTCCACTATCAACCTGAGGCAACGACCTGTCCGATGGCTGGCGTGTACTCAGATCAGGAATTGATCGTCGAACTCCTCGCTGCGTGTCTACCTCCGGGCATTCAACTCTACGTGAAGGAACACCCAGCGCAGGGCGAACTCTGTCGCACGGAAGAATTTTACAAATCCATTCATCGCATTCCTTCCGTCACCTGTGTTCCGAAAGATGTGAGCACATTCGAACTCATTCGAAAAAGTATCGCTGTGGTGACCGCGACAGGTACACCGGGGTTCGAGGCACTTTTCCGAGAGAAACCTGTTCTCATGTTTGGCTACCGCTGTTTTCAGTACGCACCGGGGATTTTTATGATCCGAAACAGAGAAGACTGCGAGCATGCGCTCGATCGCATCATTAATCAAAAGCAAGCACCGACGAAGAGAGACATGCGCATTTTCCTGAAAGCGATGGAAGAGTGTTCAGTCGAAACGTACGTTGGCATTCACAATCCAAACTCTCCATTCACCAAAGAAGAGCAGGCAAACATCATGGGTGACTACATCAAAAAACGGCTTCATGCGGCTTTGCCAAATTTCGCATAGCTCTGCGGTAAAATGAACCTCTTCCCAATAGCGGCGTAGTGGCTACGCCGACATGAGTAACTCAAAAGAAAAACAGATGAAGATCAATGCTGCACGAAGCCGTATCAGGAAGCCATTCCCAATACCTTCCGGTAAATCGCTTCCGTCTCGGTCGCTTGGCGCTCGACGGAATGTTCCCGGGCCCATGTTTTGCAGGACTCTGCATCGATCTTCTTCTCGAAAATCTGCGTGAGTTTCGCGGCAACTGCCGCACTGTCTTTTGGATCGACAAGGAAACC
>JAGVCI010000095.1 GCA_020059985.1 Candidatus Peribacterales bacterium
CAACAGCAACACACCCACTGCTACAATGGTGAAACACAAAAGATCGATGGCACTCCAGTGTGTGCGCAAGTCCGGGTGTGGATGACGGATGTAATTTCGAACCTGTAGAGCCACGCTGAGAAAATTGTGCAGGATCGCAAACTTCGGAATGATCGTTCCGAGCGCACGCGCTATTGTTATTTCTGAACGAAGCACTCCGCTTGCTCCAACGATCAACGAACTGTGATGGAAGTACACGGCAAAGACGAGTCCGACGATGAAGATCGCAACATCGACGAGGCTTTCGCGAATCATCCCCTCGATGGTAAGTGCCCAACTATACTTGTGCACCTCGCGGTATTTCACGTAATCGAGTACCATGTGCGCAATGATGAGGAGTGCAAACGCACCCAAATTCAGCATCGCCGCAGCGATAATCGTAAGAACCAGATACGACGCATGAAACGCCGGGAGGTCATCATGGTTATGCGCAAAACGACGGACAGCGATCAGAGTGTTCATGTGTTTTTAGTATTATAACCTTTTTTTAATTATTTGACAATTTTTTGTTCTCCACGAATAATATCCTTTGCCTTGGCGATTCTCTGACTAATTTCTGACTCAAATCCACGATCAGTGGGCTGATAAAAATTTTGAGGCGCCATGCCCACAGGAAAATACTGGCTGGCAACAACACCCTCGGAGGCGTCATGCGGGTAAAGGTACCCTTCACCATAGCCCTGGGCTTTCATCCCCTTCACCGGAGCGTTGCGTAAGTGATTGGGCACTTCGAGCGTCGGTGCCGCGTTCATCGCACGTTTCACTGCGCCCATCGCGCGGGTGACCGCATTGCTCTTCGGTGCTTGCGTGAGATACACACATGCGTGCGCGAGAAAGAACTCTCCCTCGGGGAGGCCGACGTACTCAAACGCCTGCCACGCAGTCACGACCATCTGGAGTGCGCGCGGGTCTGCGTTCCCCACATCCTCACTCGCGAAGATCGCCATGCGGCGGAAAATGAACCGTGGCTCCTCTCCACTCTCAATCATTTTGAAGAGCCAAATGAGTGCTGCATCGACATCACTTCCACGCATCGACTTAATGAACGCAGAGATCGTGTTGTAGTGATCCTCGCCGGTTTTGTCGTAGCGACGCAGTCTCGTCTGGAAGAGCTCGTCGAGTTTCTCCATGGTGAGCTTCCGTCCGCGACTAAGAACCGCGAGCTCTAGGGAATTCAACGCAATACGTGCATCTCCATTAGCAATCGTTGCCAGGCGATCCACCGCCTCGTCATTCATCTGTACTTTTCCTGCGTACCCTTCCTCGTGTGCGAGTGCTCGACGGATGATCACTATCAGATCTTCTTTTTCGAGCGGTTTTAAAAGATAGACCTGCGAGCGCGAGACAAGCGCTTGGTTCACTTCGAAGTACGGGTTCTCCGTTGTCGCTCCAATCAAGATCACCACTCCACTCTCGACGGTCGGAAGGAGTGCGTCTTGCTGTGCTTTGTTGAACCGGTGAATTTCGTCGATGAAGAGGACTGTCTTTTGCTTGAGCGCTGTGAAGTTCTGTTCCGCCTGGCCGCAGACTTCTTTCAGATCCTTCACTCCGCTCGTGACGGCGTTGAGCTGTACGAACTGTGCCTTCGTCGTTTCCGCGATGATCCTCGCGAGTGTCGTCTTCCCTGTGCCCGGAGGCCCCGAGAAAATGACGGAAGAGAGTTGATCCTTCTTGATTGCGGTGCGTAGCGGCGTCCCCTCTCCCACGATGTGGTGCTGTCCGACGAAATCATCGAGTGTCTTTGGCCGCAATCTGTACGCGAGTGGCTGTGTGTCACCCATGAGAGAGTGATCCTAGCAAGGAGAGGCTCACGATGCTACAATGGACGAAATGGGCGACTTCGGACAAACGATGGCAAATGCAGGAAAAGCGATGTCTGAAGACGCGCAGAAGAAAGCAGGACAGTCGATCGCGGGCGACATGGATCCGAAGTACAAAAAATTCTTGGACGACATCGTTTCGCTTATTGATCGCAAAGAAATTTCGCTCGCAGATCCTCGGTCATTTTTGAAAGTAGATGTCTATGACGCTTTAGATGAGAAGTGGCGGGACAAGACCGACCTTGCGCTCCTCAATGTGTTCGATCAACTGAAGCTCGTCGTCGATTTCTACAAATCACGCGCAACACCGGACTCCTCTCCACAGCTCGAGACGATGGTTGAGGAGCTCTGGCATATGAAGCAGATGATCGAGACGCATCACGATGTCTTCAAATTCTAATGGGACAAGGAGACCAATCCTCGCAGGCCTTTGATCATCCCTCCGAAGGAGGAGAGGAAGCGGCAGCGACGCGGATGGCGCGAGAAGCACAGACATCGAATGAAGAACAAAGGCAGGAATACATCCGTAAACACGTCGAATCGAAGGAGAGAACTTCTGCGCAACTCAAAGCGCTGAAGGAATCAATTCACGGGAAGAGCATCGCTGGAAAAATCGTTCATGCACTTCCCTCCTCTGGTGAGAAAGACAGTGAAGTGTTTGTGAGACTCCAAACCGAGCTCCTCCGAGAAGCAGAGGAAGCCGAGAAGGAGGGAAAGAGCGTTGAAACGCAGAAAAAGATGCGCCAGGCAGTGGAACGCACATACCTCGCGAGTGAAGCAGCGGATGAAGGCGAGGAATCACATGAGCGTGCGGCTTAACTCACCCAGTGAATCCGCGGATCCGTCCGCCACCACGTGCGCTGCTGTTTGGCGTACTGCTTCGTCTTGGTCGCAATCTGTGATTGGAGCTCTTCGATGGTCTTCGGATCATTTTCTTTTAAGAATCGAATGATCTCGCGGTAGCC
>JAGVCI010000069.1 GCA_020059985.1 Candidatus Peribacterales bacterium
CATCAATGGCACACACGGTGTGCGCATCGGTTCCAATGGTCGTTGGCAGCTCAGTGGAACGGGGAGTGTGACGAGTGATGGGTTCATCACATCTGTTACTATTTCCTCACCGGAAACAAACGTTGTCGAAGCACTCGTGCGGACGACATGGAACCTTTCCAGAGAGCGCACAGGAACTGTCGAGTTCTCCACACGCGTCACAAACTGGCGTCGCACCCATACCATTGGAAACTGGTCTGTGGTGACGCAAGTCGCGCGCGTCACAGAATCACCCGCTCCTGCGTTCAACGGCATCGCCGTTGCAGGAAATACCGTTTTTGTAACGAGCGACCTCGCTGCGGGCGCAGGTCTCTACCTTTATGACATCACGACCATCACATCGCCTACGCGCATTGTCGATACATTTACCATGGCCGCGCCGGCATACGACGTACTTGTGGGGACACAAAATCGTTTGTTCGTGGTAACAGGTACCACAAGTGACGAAGTACGAATCTACGATATTTCCTCACCATCTACATTTTCTGAGGCCGCTCTCCTTGGTAGTTACAACCTTCCCGGCAGTGGACGTGGTCGATCACTCGCTCTCATCGGTGGCATATTGTTTGTCGGTGCCACCCAGGATGGAACGGAGCATGAGCTTTACGTGCTCGATGTTAGCGATCCGTCTGCTATCACTCTTCTCGATTCCTTGAGCGACGAAGGATCTTATAACGACATCATGCTCTATAACGGATACGCCTACATCGCGAGCAGCGAGGATGTCTCGGAGCTTGTCGTTATTGATACATTTGACCCCGCTAACCTTACCGTTGCTCCGGGATCGGGTTATAACCTCACTGATACTCCCGACGGACTCGCCGCGCG
Source organism: Candidatus Peribacterales bacterium (assembly GCA_020059985.1). Classification (GTDB taxonomy): domain Bacteria; phylum Patescibacteriota; class Gracilibacteria; order Peribacterales; family Peribacteraceae; genus JAGVCI01. The sequence goes on from JAGVCI010000069.1 coordinate 868, forward strand.
TGCGTTCTCCAATCGCGTTCTTGTCGGACGCAGCGTAGGCGCCATCATCCAAGAACTCGCGCTCTTCGATATCACCAATAGTCCGGCGCCTTCTCCTCCACCGGGTCCGTGGTACCACGATGTCGGCGCGAGCTCTCTCGCTCTTTCAGTTGATCCCACAGGCCGATATGCGTTCCTTGCGACCGATCAAAACACTCTAGAACTTCAGGTCTACGACGTGCCGATGTTTGCCAACAATCAGTATCCGCGCGTTGGCGCGTACTCCAGTACAACAGGCATCGGTCGCGCTGTGCATTACGATCTCTCTCGTGACCGGCTCTTCTTCGCGACGAGTACCGCTCTGCATATCCTCCGTCCCAACTAATGATCAATCTCCATTCCCGCGACGGCTACACTTTCCTTCTCAGCATCCTTTTTGTGGGAGCGATTGCGACGGCAGTGACAGGAACCATGCTTCTCCTCGGGTGGCTGGCACTCCGCAACAGTGACACTGCCGAACGTTCTGCAAAAGCATACGAACTCGCGCGCACGTGCGCGGAGGTCGCGCTTGAAGAACTCTTTGAAGACAATGCGTACTTGGGCAATGAAGAATTATCTTTATCACAGGGCCTCTGTTATATCCTGCCTATTGGCGGAACGGGCAACGAAAACAGAACCGTGTGTACCGAGGGGGAGAGTGGTGGAACGGTGCGGCGACTAGAAATTATTCTTGATCACATCCTTCCCTCCATCGAAATCATCGCGTGGCAGGAAGTGGAGTTTTTCACGTCGTGCTCCTACGAATGAAAAACTACCTTCGTCATATACGGCCCACTGATCGCCAAGGAGCGAGTCTCGTCGAGCTTATGATGTTTGTCGGCTTCTTCGCCCTTTGCAGTGGAGTCATCATCGCGGTTCTCGTTTCCTCCAATGAGCAACGGGTCCGTCAACAAATTATTGCATCTGTCGAACAAGAGGGAATGCAGCTCACACGCATTCTTACAAGGCGCATTCGCAGTGCTGAGCGTGTTCTCGCTCCCGCAATCGGTGCCACAGGGTCGATTCTCACTTTGCAGATGGCCGACGAAGCACAAAATCCTACGATTATCGCTCTGCAATCTGGCGCACTCATTGTGATAGAACATGACACTCGCCGCGTAATGAGTTCTGATCGAATCACTATCTCCAATCTCTCTTCTGCCAACACCTCCGCTACCGCTTCTCGTCCAAGTGTTTCTCTTTCCTTTGTCGTTTCCCGGCAAGTTCCTCTCGCAGGTGCTCTTCCCTATATTCGTCCATTTGAAGTTCTCATCTCACTGTTCCCTGATGATGTTCCAACAGGAGACGATTGCGGATGTACTGCCCCCGTCTGCGTAGCAAATCACTATTCATGGCAGGTCTGCGATAATCAAGTCTGTTCGGATGCTCTCACTGATTTGCCCTGTAGCTGATGATTTCAAGTTCTTTTAGAGAAACCGTCAACGCAAAGATCGTTGTTGAACAAAAAATTTGTATATAGTTTGCAAAAGAATACTGACCCCGAGAGGGGCGGTACCCCTTCCATTTCTTCCCCTAATCTCTTTATGAAAACTCCTTTACTCTCCCGCCACGGGTTTACGCTCATTGAGCTCCTCCTCGTGATCGGAATCATCGCAATCCTCGCGTCGATCGTGATCGTTGCTATCAACCCGACGAAGCAGCTGGGTGATGCTCGCAACGCACAGCGACGAAGCGACGTGAACACAATTCTGAACGCGGTGTACCAGTACGCGATCGATCACAACGGATCGCTCCCGACTTGTATCGACACAACACGCCGCGGTGTGTGTTCTTCTGGATCTGACTGTGCGGGCTTCGACTCGGGTGATGAAACAGGTGTTGTTGTCACCGATGCTGATGACTGCAACCTGGATGTCCTCACTGGGTCCTACCTCGTAAGCATTCCGATGGATGCAGGTGGTGCGCCAGCCAACTCCACGTCATACGCAGGATACGATATCGTTCGCGACGCTAACGGTCGTGTGACGGTCTACGCACCGTTCGCCGAGCAGGGTGCCACGATCACGGTTACTCGCTAAAAGACCTGATTTTTGCTCTAAAAAAAGCCCCGCATTAGCGGGGCTTTTTTGTAGGTTTTCGCCCATTTATGGCACATAGGCAGAATGCCGTTTTTCTGCTATAATAAGAGGAAAAACGGACATCTATGCCTACACAAAAGTCAGAGCAGGCCTTCGCGCTCCCCCCTCTTAAAAGGTCCATCCTCCAGAGGGCGGTCGTGCAGTACATGGCGTTCACGATCTGCATCATCGTGACACTCACGGTGCTCACGTTCATCGTCGGGCGAAACGTGATTGAGGAGCGTGCACTCGCACAGATTTCCTCGATGGTCGCGGCGAAAGAAGACTTGATTGAGCGTTCACTCCAGTCTGACCGCGAAGCTGTCGCTCTCCTCGCAACGCGCGCTGACGTGCGTGAAGCAATCGATGCACGCAACGCAATTCCGCTTCTTGAAGAAGTGATGGCGACCCTCAATACAGAGGGTCAGCGTGTGCTCGGTGTTTCACTCTTCGACATAGATACGACAACCAAGGCAGAAGTCGGTGTTGTCATCGATCCGCTCGTGGAAGCACCGACAGGAACTATTCTGCGTGCCGTCGTTGGCGAGACCGGATGGATCGCGCATGACGTGTACTCCCCCATTCGCGATTCGAGTAACCGAAAAATCGGATGGTTGGCCGTTCGATTCGACGCCCAGGCACTTCGTGAGATCATTCTCGCGACGACTGCTCTAAGCGAAACGGGCGAAGTACTTGTCGCCGCCGCGATCGGCGGAGAATTGGCGCTTTTACACCATGGATTTGAGGAAAGTGCCGGAGCGCCGCTCTATCTCGGTTCGATTGAGGAGAACCTACAGTATCAATCTCCACTTGCAGAGGCCCTGAAGGGAACGGAGGGGGTCCGCCGAGCTGAAGATTATGCTGGAAGAGATGTATATGCAGCGTTCCGCTACGTGCAATCACTCGACTGGGCACTGATGGTGAAAGTTGAGCGCAGTGCGGTACTCGGGGAGACGGTTCAACTTGCGACTTTCCTCGCCATCATCGGAACAGTGTTTGCACTGGGCGCTGCACTTGTGGCATTTACTCTTGCGCACTCGATTGCGACTCCGGTTCTTCGTGTCAGTCGTAAGCTCTCGACACTCGGTCCGGGACACTGGGGCTTTGAGCGCACAGTTCGTACAGGAGACGAAGTCGAGTTGCTCGATGCAGTGATCACCGACCTCGCTGGCAGACTCCAAACTGTGTATACACACCTCGAAGAAGAAGTGCGAGCTCGCACACAGGAACTCCGCGAACAGTTTGTGAAAGATCGTGCGATTTTGGAGAGCGTGGAATACGGAATTCTGACGGTCGACGTCAAAGGAGACATCGTCGATGTGAACCCAGCGTCGTGCCGTTTGCTCGGCTATACGCCAGATGAGCTTCTTGGCTCTTCTATCTCGAAAGTGCGGTTTCTCGCTCGTAAAAACGAATCGAAGTTGGGTGACTCCCATCCAGTTCTCTTCGCGCTCGAGAAGCGCGCCTCTGTCCGCGGCACGGGTATGACGCACATGAACATCGTTGGGAAAAATGACATTCTTCTCCCGGTGAACTTCATCGCGACTCCGCTTGTGGATGAAGGTGGAATGCTCGGCGCTGTGCTCCTCTTCCAGGATATGACCGATGAACGTCGTGTGGATTACATCAAAACCGAGTTCATCACACTTGCATCGCATCAGCTGCGCACGCCCATCTCTACTTTGCGTTGGTATTTGGAAATTTTGTCCGGAGATGAAGTAAAAAATCTCTCCGAGACTCAGAAAGAATCTCTCCAAGAGATGCAAGACGCGGCGAAACGTATGTCGAACCTCGTCGATGCTCTCCTTCACGCTGCAAAACTCGAGGGTGGAGCGATCGAACCGAAGATCGAAGAGATCGATGCTGCGAAATTGGTTCGCGACATCGCGGAAGAACTGCGCACGCTCGCGAAAGACGCCAAGATCGCGTGCACCATCACTGTTCCGGAGAAAGCGATCACTCTTAAAACAGACCCGATCCTCCTCCACGTCGTGCTGCAGAACCTTTTCAGTAATGCGGTGAAGTACTCCAAAGCCGGAGACGAGGTCTATATTGCCCTTATAGAGCGAAAAGAAGGAATCGAGGTCACCGTGCGTGATTCCGGCATCGGTATCCCGAAGGAGCAACAGAAACGCCTCTTCGAACGTCTCTTCCGAGCCAGTAATGCCATGACGAAAGACCCTGATGGAAACGGTCTGGGGCTCTTCATTTCGAAGATGGTCATGGAAATTCTCAGCGGAACCATTTCATTTGTGAGTGAGGAAGGAAAAGGATCGACGTTCTCCGTCACGCTCCCGTTCACTGCGAAATAACATAAAGAAAGAGACGCGATCTTGCGATACGCGCCTCGTTTCTTTTTCTGCTCTTCTTACGCCGGGTTCTGTCCCTCTCACTTGCGTGAGAATGGGCGATCATCTCTCTGGGGCCGCAATTACTTGCGTGCCTCGATGCGGAGGGGTGAGCGGTGTAATGGAACCATCACTGGCGCTTTCAAAAGAAAACACGATTCCGCTGACCCAAATCCTCCTTGCACCACCTAGAGTTTGCCGATCGAGCTTGCGCCCGATCCTCGGTACTCCGAGGCGTTTCACTCCCCTTGCGGGGCTCGTCTCTGTGGCACTAGTCCGTACTCGCCTTTACCTGATATGTGACGAGCAGGTGGACGTTATCCACTAGGCGTTCCTGTGGTGCCCGGATGTTCCTCCCGCGTCCCGCAAAAACGGGACGGGGCGATCGCCAAAGAGCAGATCTCTATTGTCGCAGAAAAGAGGGTTTGGGGCAATAGTTTTGGGATCTATCTGAATATTGATAAGGTGACCGCACTATGAAGCCGAACTACGCAGAACTCGCGTTTATCCTCCTCATTGGAGTTCTGCAACCTGTGATAGAACTGCTCTACAGTTCTCGAATTTCCACGTACTACAACGTCGTCGCGGCGGTTCTTGTTATTGCCTATGTCATCTTTCGTATGGTGCGATCTGGGTCACCCATCTTTTTCCAGTGGGGATTTCGCACAGATAATTTTTGGAAAAGTGTGCCGCCATTCGCGTTGTTTTCACTTCTCGCAGTTCTCGTTCTCTATGGATACGGATGGTCTATGGGCAACACCCCTCTTCCGATTGGATTTTGGTATGTGCTGATCCTCTATCCCATCTGGGGAATAGCTCAGCAGTTTGTTCTCCAAAATTTCGTTGCGAGAAATCTGGAGGCAATCATTCCGTCTGTCATCAATCGATCACTGATCGTTGCGCTCATCTTTGCGTCCGCACATATTCCATCGATTGAGCTTTTCTCCGTCGCTTTTGTAGCCGGTTTCTTTTTTACATATCTTTTTCACCGCTCTCCAAATCTCTTCGCTCTTGGAATTGCACACGGAATCCTCGGAGCGCTCGTCTTCCACTTAGTTCTCGGTCAGGACCAGTGGCTGATCTTGCAGCAGTATTTTTTGTGAATGGAGCCGCCGACCGGATTCGAACCGGTGACCTACGCATTACAAGTGCGTTGCTCTACCAGCTGAGCTACGGCGGCACGTGGGGAAGTACAGCAAAGATCGGGAAGGCTGAACAGGGCAATCGTGAGGAATTCTGTCCGCCCTATTACATGCCCTCTACTTCACGTGTGACCTCTATCTCCCGCTTCACCTCTTTTAGTTCCCACGAAAGGATGAAGGCAACCGCGGTGCGTAGCACGATCAGGACCGCAAGCTTGCGAAGGTCGTCCCACGTTTGATGCACGAGTGATTCAATAATGTCTTTTCCGACCAAAAACTCGAGTCCGAGTGCGAGGTGCTTCCCCACTTCGATGCGGATCATCGGGAGATGGTTGTGATTTTTCCCTTGGAAACTGTAGCGAATGAACATCACCGCGCCGCGCAAAGCACCAATGGCCATGATGGCGATACCTACGTAGCCAATGATGGCTGCGGCGAGGATGCTCACTCCATTGAGGTGCACCACAAGCGGCGCTGCGATCAATTCAAGATTAGTGTTCATTTGAAACAATTATACCAGATTTCTGGGCTTTCTGCGAGGGGGCACTCGCCGTACACTGGAGCCATGAAACGCTCCGAAGTCCTCCTGGGGCTCCTGCGACTCCCGATGGATGCGCTCGCGGTATCTGCCGCGCTCCTCCTTAGTTTTCGGCTACGTGAAGCCAATATAGACCTGGTGCCTCGGGTGCAGCTTCTCGACCCGTCACACACACTTCCCTCGATGAATGCGTATCTCTCATCTTTCGTAACGCCGGGAGTTTTTCTCTTCGTCATCGTCGCGGCGCTCCTCGGACTCTACGCACTGCGAACGACCGCGAGTGCGTGGCGCGAAATCGGATCGATCATCGTCGCGGCACTGCTTTGGCTGATCGCGGTGATCGCGTGGTACTTCCTCGTCGAGCGCGAACTCTTCTACTCACGCATCCTCCTCGCGCATGCCGCATTCTTCATCATTCTCTTCGTCACACTCGGACGCAGTGCAGTGGTGCTTCTCCAACGCGCTCTTCTTCGCTGCGGCATCGGCATTCGCCTCGTGATCTCCGTCGGAGCGCTCCCGATTGCTGCCATTGCTCGTGATGTTCTCGCACGTGATATCCGCTACGAGTATCTAGGCCACGTGCCCGATCTCGACAGCTTGCGTTCCATCCGCGCACGCTGCACGCCGGACCTGGTCATCCAAACAGACCCGAGCCCTCAGAGCGAAATGACTATGCAAATCATAGAGGATTGCCGCAGTCACCACATCGGCTACGCGTTTCTCCCACCTGTTTTTGCCGATGTGCCGCATCTTCTCGAAGTTCGACATCTCGGACTCGTTCCGATGCTTCAATTCATGCCCACTCCGCTCGATGGATGGGGCAGAGTGCTCAAACGTCTCTTCGATTTGGTGATGAGCATCGTTCTCCTCGTCGTTCTCTCGCCACTTCTCCTCCTTCTCGCGCTCGGAATCGTGATCACTTCAGGTCTTCCGATCTTCTACGTGTCTCGACGCGTCGGTGAGCACGGAAAAGCGAAGATTTCTGCTCTCAAATTCCGATCCATGATTCGCAACGCTGATGAAAAGAAGGCAGAACTCCTCACAAAGAATGAACGCAGCGACGGTCCGCTCTTCAAGCTCCACTCCGATCCACGTATCACACCATTTGGACGTTTTCTTCGTCGCTTCGACCTCGATGAACTGCCGCAACTTTTCAATGTCCTCATCGGACAGATGTCTCTCGTAGGTCCTCGGCCGCATCTTCCAGAAGAAGTGAGCCGTTACGCGCCCCGTGAGCGCCGCGTCTTTGCAGTGAAGCCAGGAATTACCGGTCTCGCGCAGATCTCTGGACGTAGTGATCTGCTTTTCCAGGAAGAGGTGCGCCTCGATCTCCGGTACATCGAAGAGTGGTCGCCTCTCATGGATCTCTGGATTCTCTGGCGAACGATTTTTGTCGTTCTCGGACGACGCAGCCGTCTCTAAACTCCGTTGAAGAGCGAGAGTTGTGACTCCGCTTCAGACTTTCCTTTCGCCGAGCTCGATTTCTTCTTTTTTTTCGGCTCTTTTTTCTTCACTTCCTTCTTTTCCTCGGGCTTCGGCGCTGGCTTCATGGCAACTTCTTCCTGATTCACAGCGCTCTCCGTTCCCGTGAGCGAACGCAGATACGCCCACGTTGTTTTCCCGTAGTCCTTCATATCCAACCGTTGATCGAGGAACGTCACGCCGCCCTTACCGCTCTGGTACAGACTAAATGTTCGTAGCAATCGGTACAGACGGTGCTGGAGGCGTGGCAGCGTGTACTCGCCGAAGGCGCTGCGGTAGTGCTCTGCGCGCTTACTGAGGACGGCATGCGATGGATGATCGAACGGAAGACTCTCGATCACCAGATGATCGAGGACACCCGCAGAAAGTTCGACGCCTTCAAACGTCCACGGAGTCATGACCCAGACGACTGGGCCAGAGCATGCGAGAAATTCCGCCTGCATACGTCCGAGCCCTCCGCTCATACTCTGGCAGATCAGTGTGATCCCCTTTCGGTCTGCGAGTTCCGAGTATCGGACGAAGATGTCTTCGATGCGACTACGACTTCCCATCAATACAACTACTTTGTCGCCCATGGGTTCGAGAATGACATGCTCCATCGCCATGTCGGGGATGAACGAGAGCGGCATTTTCTCTGCCTGCGGGAGAGACTGCACGTGCGTCTCGGTTCCGGTCGGTAGTATTTCCCGCAATGTGGTCGCGCTCCCTGGGGGGATCAGCAAAGTTGTCGGTGTGCGCTTGAAGAGATGCTCCTGAAGAAGATCACCAATGCGTCCCGGGACGGACTCCGCGAACTGACTGCCGTTTTGTCTGGTTTCAATCCACGTGATGCGGTCGGGAAGGAGCGCATTATCGAAGAATGCTTGTACGCTTTTCAGGAGTTCTTGGGTGCGACGTGGAAGCGACGTATTACCGAGCAGATCGACGAGCTGACGGCGCAGGCCTTTTGCCTCTTGTGTGTCGAGATGCTCACTCGTGATGTAGATGAGGTCCTGCATGCGACGTGTTTTCTCCACCCAGATCTGCAGAAGATCGGTGAATGCAGAGAGTGGAGTGTTTCCGGTCGCAGCTGCACGGAGATTATCGATCGAGAGTGCAGACCCGTACGCGCGCGTCGCGGTATCTTCCAGGAGCGAAGCATCATCGATGATGACGTGCGGTGCATTTTTGAAGAGCACCTGCCCGGGGTGCGTTTTGTCAGCAGCGATGGCGAGGAGTTCCCAGTGGCTCAAGAGTGTGACGGGCGGAATGTCACTGAATTGTTCGCGGTATGGCGCCGAGTCCACGGTGCAGGCAAGCTTCCCCTGCCAGATGGTGCGCTCTTCTCCGTGTAGCGGCAGATCATCAGTGAGTCGTGGCTCGTACCATGCGAGTTTGAGCGCGAGCGTCGCCTCATCTGCGGTATAGATTTCCTGCAGTGCAAATTTTTCGACCGCGCTGTGATCGAGCATGCGGCTCGGTGGGTGAATGATCCCCACTCCTCGTGGAACAGGGAACGCACGCAATGTTGCATGAAGATTCTTCGTCGCGATCAGATGATTACCACCATTACGAACAGCTTCATCGATTACATGGAAGAGAACGTGCGGACTGAGTGGCTCTTCGAGAAGCTCCACTGTTCCAGCCGAAGGCATTTCGAGCGGGACAGCAACTTTCTTCTTCGGAGACTTTGGTGTGGGCTTTGGCACCATGAGCCACATGGGGTGATCCGTTGTCTCAGCTTTTGGTAACGCTGCGAAGAAACGGCGATAGCCCTCCGGTGCGCGGTCCATGATGCTCCGGAGTGGTATTTCCAAATCCTCGGTGATCGTGAGCAGTCGCTCCCACGTGTGACCGAGGAGTTCCATCGTCGCGTGGACGTCACCGAGTGCGCGGTGCACTGGATCATGACGAAGTTTGAGAACACGGCTGATGTAGCCGAGTGAGTAGCTTTCCAATTCCGGGTACACGAGCGATGCCAGCATCGACGTATCGATCCATGCTCTCGCGGAGAGATCGATTCCTTCTCCTTTGAGCATCCCAATATCAAAGCTCACGTTCTGTCCGACGATCAGGGCATCTTCTCCGATGTGCGACAAAATCTCTTCGCGCGCGCCATCCATCGTCGGCTTCCCGGCGAGGCCCGTCGCATGGATGTGTGTGAGAGCAGACACCACCGGAGGGACTTCTCCAGGAATCGCGATCAGTTGCTCAAATTCATCCACAACTTTTCCGTGCTCCATGCGGACGCACGCGAATTCAATGACACGATTCACCCTGGGGATGAATCCAGTCGTTTCTGTGTCCAAAATGACGAGAGGGAGATCGGGGAATCGCACGGAAGAATACTAGTATGTCATTCTTCAAATTCATACTGTCTGGTGAAGAGAAAGCCTTATCCAGTAGCCGGGGTTCAGGAACCCCGGCTCCGTGGAAATACAACAATGAAAAATGATCAACGAGAATCGAAAGATGAAAACATCAGACGGCTGCTCTTCTATCGTCACTCCTTCTTTTCACCTTCGGGAGCTGGCGCTTCTGCGGCTTCTTTCACTTCTTCAGGCGCAGTTTCAGCCGGCTCAGCAACTTCCTTCTTCTTGAGTCCCTTCGGTTTTGTACCAGAGGTCGGAGCAACCGGAGCCGCTGAATCTTCCTCTTCTTCCTCATGCTTGATCTCCACCACTTCAATGGCTTCACCCTTCAGTTCGGCAAGTTTCGCTTTGAAGGCCGGGAGTTCCTCGTAGTTGTACATGTCCAACTCGAATGAGGTGAGCTCGGTGGCGAGACGAATGTTCTGTCCTTTCTTTCCGATGGCCATAGGACGCTGTGCTTCTTCCACGAAGACTGCGGCGCGCTTCTTGATGCGGCGACCCTCTTCGTCGACGGCCTCTTTATCATTCACGATGATGACTGCAGAGATGGCCGCAGGCTGGAGAGCAGTCGCGATCAACTTAATCGGATCATCGGACCACTCGATCATGTCGACGCGCTCACCGTTGAGCTCTTCCATCACGGCTTGGATACGCACACCTTTCTGTCCGACACAGGCACCGATTGGATCGATGCGCGGATCGTTACTTCTCACTGCGACTTTACTGCGGAAGCCTGCGTCACGCGCGATTGCGTTGATCACGACGTCACCGTTGCGCACTTCAGGGATTTCGAGCTCGAGGAGCTTTCTCACCAGGTTCGGGTGCGTGCGCGAGATCTTCAGCTGCGGACCTTTGCCCGTTTGTTCCACTTTATCAAGGTACACGCGGATGCGCTTTCCCGTGTAGTAGTGCTCACCCGGGATCTGTTCGCGCCACGGAAGACTCACCGTCATTCCTTCGATCTCGAGCGTCACCCAGTTCGGTTCCACTTTCGTCACCGTCGCCGTGAGGAGTTCCTCTTCACGATCTTTGAACATCTCGTAGAGACTCTGCTTCTCTGCTTCTTGGATTTTCTGGAGGATGACTTGCTTCGCAGCTTGTGCGGCGATGCGTCCGTACTCGACCGGAGTGACATCGATCTCGATTTCATCTCCCACTTCGGAGTCGGACTTAATTCTCTTCGCATCCTCGATCGCGATTTCGAAGTTGTCGTTCTCCACTTCGTCGACGATTTCCTTCACGAGCAAAATGATCGGCATGTCGCGACCCTCCTGGAGCTCCACGCGGATTTCCTGCTCCTTATTTCCATAGTCTTTGCGGTACGCAGTGGCGATCGCCTGCTTCACGGCTTCGAGTACTTGAGCCGGATTCACGTTCTTCTCAGAACAGATCTGGTTGATGGCGGCGATAAAGGAAGCTCTCATACGATTTTTGGGAAGATGGGAAAACCACCGTTCCTTATCCAAGGAACAGTGAAGATTCGCCCTTATTGTACGCTTTTATGGTTCCAAGGCAATAGTTTCTCGGGTTTTGGTGCCTTTTCTACTACTATGCCGCCATGCGCGTTTTTTGGCTGACCAGCGTTCTTAGCGGCATTGTGAGCGTCATTACTGCTGTCTTGGTTGATCAGTTCCTCACCGAGCGGATCAGCCTGATTGGCGATTATGTCGGATTCGAACGGGCCTATAACCCTGGGGTCGCTTTCGGGATCGAAATCCCGGGGATCGGTCAGCCGATCCTTATTCTCTTCGCCTTATTCATCGTTCTCTGGATCGCTCTACGATCAGCAAAAACATCATTCACCCAAGTGGCCTTTGGGCTGATCATTGGCGGCGGTGTAGCCAATGTGATCGACCGAATTCCCGATGGTCTCGTCACGGATATGATCCAAATCGGGACGTTCCCCACGTTCAATATTGCCGATAGTTGTATCAGCATAGGGGCGACCATCCTGCTCTGGGAGATGATTCTTCGGAGGAAGCAGCTGCACAGATCAAAACTATGAAATTGTTATATTGTTAAATTGTTCTAAAGAGAACCGGATTTGGATCATGCTTGCAACAATTTAACAATATTGCAATATAACAATTTCTTCACCTTTTCTTCGACGGGGCGACTGAGACCCCTTATACTCTCGCCATCGTATGGATATCCGTTATCGCATAGAGGGCGGAAGGCCGCTTCGTGGCGATGTGTCGATTGCAGGTTCGAAGAATGCCGCGCTTCCACTGATCGCGGCGAGCGTTCTTGCGAAGGGAGAAACGGTGCTCCATAACGTCCCGGATCTTCGTGATGTCCGCGTGATGCTCTCCATCTTGGAGTTCCTCGGAGCGCGAACGTCTTTTGTGAATAACGTCGTGCGGATCGATACCTCTGATCTCCAGAGCCGCGCGATCCCCGGTGAATTCGTTTCCAAACTTCGTGGATCAATCGTCCTTATGGGTCCCCTTCTCGCACGCTTTGGTGTCGTCGAAATGTCGTACCCTGGTGGATGCGTGCTCGGGAAGCGCCCGGTCGACGCGCACATCGTGGCATTTGAACAACTCGGTGCAGAGGACATGAGCACGGACGATGTGCTCCATCTGCAGGGCACGCTCAAAGCAGGTCACGTTATCCTCCCGGAGTTCTCAGTCACAGCGACAGAGAACGCCATCATGGCGGCAGCACTTCTTCCTGGAGAAACAATCATTGAATTGGCTGCTGCAGAACCGCACGTGCAAGAAGTGCAGCATTTCGTGGAGGCCATGGGTGCTGAAGTCGAAGGAATTGGCACGCACACGGTCGTAGTGCGCGGTTCCAAAGATCTCCACACGGCGGAGTACACGGTGACGAGCGATTACTTGGAGGCCGGCACGCTCGCGCTTGGCGCACTTGTGACGGGCGGAAAAATTCGCATTCACAATGTCCGTCGCGATCACCTCACGGCATTCACGAACGCTCTCACACGCATGGGCGCGACATGGAAGTACGACATGGAAGATCGCGTGCTCTTCGTAGACGGAGAGATCTCCTCACTCACGTCGATCAAAGTACAGAGCAACATCTTCCCGGGTTTCCCCACAGATCTCTTGCCGCAGCTCGGTGTCGCGATGACACAAGCCAAGGGTGTGAGCCGCCTCTTCGAGTGTCTCTTCGAGGGCCGAATGGCGTACCTCTACGAGCTTGAGAAAATGGGCGCACAGGTCGAAGTGCTCAATTCCCATCAGGCATTGATCATCGGTCCGACGCGACTACGCGGCCGCACGGTGACGAGTAACGATATCCGCGCGGGAACGGCGATGGTGCTCGCGGGACTGTGTGCCGAGGGCGAGACGCTCGTGACAGATATTCATTACATCGAGCGTGGGTACGATCGCTTGGACGAGAAGCTCCAGAGCTTGGGTGCCAAGATCGAACGCATCGATGAGTCGGGTGTCGTTACCCGTCGAGACATCGTTTCGGCCCAGGAAAAGGTGACCGAGAAGGCTGTGCGTGCGGCGAGCGCTGCAGCCCCGTCACTGTAGTTTCGCGCGATCTTCTTTCACTCGCGTCTCTCTTTTAGTATGGTTCTCCCATGATTACGTACGCTTCCCTCGGTGGTGCCGCGATGGAGATGCAGAACGGCAAGAAAACCCTTCGGATCTTCCCGGAGAAGGGCGCAATGAAAGGCGCTGATTTCGCGTTACTCTCTCGCCCAGAGGAAGGCGAGGATGACACAGTGATCTCGTGGCCTGGGGAGTACGACATCGATGGTGTTTCCATTCGTGGCATTGGGCACGATGGTGGCAAACAGGTCTCCTACGTGATCGAGTGTGACGATATTCGTGGAGCATTCATCTCCTCTCCTCTTCATGAGTGGAACGACAATGAATTGGAACTCCTCGGTGATGTGGATGTGCTCTGCATCCCCGCTGATGATGTGAAGCTCGCGCAGAAACTGATCGATGAGATCGACCCGCGCGTGTTGATCCCTCTTCCGACGAAAGATAAGGGAACATTTGATGATCTCCTCAAAAATGTGGGAGCGAAGGGTGCGGAAACCGTGAACGACTACAAGATCAAATCCAAATCTGGTCTTCCCGCAGAAGGGAGAGATCTAGTGGTGTTGAAGGCAGGGAAGTAGTGGTAATCAGGGTTTTCCTACTTATTTTACTCTGGTTTTTGTCGTGAAGAAGCCAAGAATGTAGAATTGAAAGTATGAAAAAGCATAACGCGGAACTATGTAATTACTGGGGTTCCTTTATCGGAATGATTGGCACGGTTTATTCTGCCGCAACTCTTTTTGCAATCGATGCCAGTGACAGCGATTTTGTTTTCGGTTGTATCTTTGAGTTCAGAAGACAATACAACCCCTGTTCAACCTCATTCATTGAACTAAATACACACGCAGCACGATTTGGGTTGATTTTGATTGGATTGGGATTCTTCGTCCAACTGTTTCCAGGATTATTGCTTTTAAAAAAATTGGTCATTGTAAAACTTCAAAAATCCAAAGGTTCAAAACCTGATTAGATGGTGGTTCCGGCCCCTCTTCGCTCCTTCGGAGCTACGTCGGAGCCTCAGTAAATTGGAATAATTCTGGCAGCGTTTCTTCTGCCTTAGAATTCTGGTGGTCCCGGCGGGAATCGAACCTGCATTTATCCCTTAGGAGAGGATCGTTCTATCCATTGAACTACGGGACCGTAGAGGTACTGTCGCATAGATATGCCAGTGTCCTCAAATGTTCATGCCTGGCCTCCACATTTTTGGGTCGTCTCCTTCATACACTACGTCTTCCCAATTGATCATTACGTGCCCCTTATCGACGGTCCATTTATTGTTTTCTATCAATTGGATGATTTGCTCGAGCACAATTCGATGATGGTAATGAACAACCAGAAGGGCGTCGTAGCTAGTTGTGTATTCTTCATCCCCAATCGCTCCGGCATTGTTCCTATTCATTAGCCGTTTATTTTTTTCGTAGTTGTCATCGTCTTCCCACCACTCTTCATAGTAAGAGAGTCTGCTCTCCTCACTTTCATCGTCGTAGTTCGTCGTATTTTCTTCTTTCTCCCTCTCTAACTTTAAAGTCGCTTGGGTTGGTAACTGTTGCAGCACCTGAGTGTGATCATCTACTCGGAGAACATCGTCCCAAGGACCTCGGTTGTAACATGCTCGTGCGTGTCGCGCATACGTCTCGATCATGTGAAGAATTTTTTGTAGAGGTGCTGGGTCCTTCTCATCGGGACTGAGGTATTTCTTTGATGTCAGACCCAGAACGATGCTTCTTCGATCAGTCTCCCTAATGGGTAAATAGAATCCTTCTGGAGCATGAATCCCCGAAATAGGAGGATGTTGGCCGTTTATCATTTTATCTCCACCCGTCTCCATAATATTAATATAAATTATTTGTCTGTTGTGTCAATTACTTGCCCAGGACTCTCTGTAGCTCCTCGATAGCCTCTTTTGCTGCTTTCCCAGCAGCCTCCTTCCAGTCTTTGTTCTTGCTCGCGAAGATGATGCTGCGCGATGCGGCGACCACTGCACCGATGCCTCCAACAAAGCCGTACTTCACATCTTCTGCTGTTCCGCCCTGCGCTCCGTACCCTGGGATCAAGAACGGAATGTGCGGCATGAGTGTGCGAAGATATTTGAGTTCTTCCGGGTACGTCGCACCTACGACTGCTCCGATGCATGAGAGATTCTGATCACCGAGGTGCTGCGCACCCCAGCTCTCCACGAGTTGTGCGAGATGCTCGTGGACGACTTCATCTCCCGCGGGGAGATCTTGGAGTTCTCCAGAGCTTGGGTTACTCGTCTTTACGAGAACGAAGATGCCTTTGTCGTTCTTCACACAACGGTCGATGAATGGATTGATGCCATCGGATCCGAGATACGGCGAAACGGTCAGCGCATCGATCGGGGACTCGGGGAAGAGATACGCATCGGCGTATGCCTCGCACGTCGGCCCAATGTCGTTCCTTTTTCCATCCGCGATAACGAGGAGTCCCTGTTCTTTGGCGTAGCGCGCGCTGTCCCAGAATACTTTCATCCCCTCCCAACCGAGTACTTCGAAGTATGCGAGCTGAAGCTTCACCGATCCTGCGGTACTTTTCACCGCGTCGATGATTCCTTTGCAGAAGGTGAGCATCCCCTTGTCGTCGCGGTCGATTCCTTCGGGGAGCAGACTCAGGTTCGGGTCGAGTCCGACACAGAGGGGAGACCGATCTCGTGTGGCCGCGATGAGTGCATCGGCGAAGTGCATGGAGTGCATCCTACACGACCGACCGTTCTACGACACGCCGATGTTTTGCCTATATTGGAGCGCTTCCGCGATATGGCCACGCCCAATCGCTTCGTCCCCGGCAAGATCGGCAATGGTCCGCGCGACTTTGATAATGCGGTGGTAACTGCGAGCCGAGAGATCCAGGCGTTCAGCTGCCTGTTTGAGCAGTGCCTGCGATGCGGTATCTAACGGGCAGAGCGTATCGATCTGCTTCACACCCATTTCTTTATTCGTATTGATCGGGAGATCGCGGAAACGTTTTTCTTGTGCTCTTCGTGCGCGGAGGATGCGCTCTAAAATGGTCGCACTCGTTTCGGCATTCTCCGCTGGTGCACGTTGGAGATCTTCGATCGGCACGGGCTGCACATCGATGGTGAGGTCAATGCGGTCTAAAAGTGGTGCCGAGATTCTGCGTTGGATTCTCTGTGCGCTTCCCGCGCTCCACTTCGGTGGGTTCATCGCAGCGACCATGATGAAGTCTGCGGGAAATGTGACTGAGCCCTGTGCACGCGTGATCGTTATGCGACGATCTTCGAGTGGTTGGCGCAGCACTTCGAGCACCTGTGGCGGAAACTCTGCGAGCTCATCTAAGAAGAGTACGCCCTTGTGCGCGAGACTGATCTCTCCGGGTCCTGGGATCTGTCCACCACCAACGATGCTCACGCCGCTCGCGGTATGATGCACCACACGAAACGGGCGCCGCTCAACGAGCGGCGTTTCTTCGGGGAGGAGATTCGCGACGGAGTAGATCTGCGTGACTTCGATAGATTCCTCACGCGAAAGCGGAGGCAGGATCCCACGGAATGCACGCGCGAGGAGCGTTTTCCCGGCCCCTGGGGCGCCGGAGAGGAGAACATTATGGCCACCTGCAGCGGCGATCTCGAGTGCTCGTTTGGCGTGTTCCTGTCCGCGAATATCGGCGAAGTCCACGTAGTCATCATTCACATCACTGATTGAACTTGCTGGGGGATCGATGATATCTGGCGTGCGTTTGTCGGTGAGGATCACCACGACTTCGCGCAGACTA
>JAGVCI010000020.1 GCA_020059985.1 Candidatus Peribacterales bacterium
GGTCGCGAGTGTGAACAGAGGGTGCAAAGCCCTCACGGAGTCCGATTCACTGCGGACCGAGTCCACGCACGTCGGCATCACACGATCGATTGCGTTCAAGGCGGAGGATTCTTACCACAGCGCGCATCACATCCATGAATTTAAAGAGGAGTGGAAGAGTATCGGCGAGAGCACGAGCGACCATTTGAAGATCATCGGCTACGACATTGACCAAACGGACGATCATCTCTTCCTCACGCTGTACGCCAATACCGATCAAGCGATGGGAATGAATATGATCACGATCGCGGCACAGGCAATTGGTGAGTGGATCGTAGAAAATGTGCACGGACTGGAGCTCATTACCATCGCGGGCAATGTCGATAGCGACAAGAAGCCGAGCATGCGGGTGCACGAGAAAGGTCGCGGGTTCATTGTGACGGCGCAAGCATCGATCCCCTCCTCGGTAATTACATCCGTTCTTAAAACCACTCCCGAAAAACTCCTCGCAGTCGCAACCGCGAAGCTCACGCACGGATCGCAGATTGCTGGCGCGGTCGGATCGAACCTTCACGTCGCGAATGTCATCGCCGCGCTCTACCTCGCGACTGGTCAGGACGCCGCGCACGTCGTCGAAGGATCACTCGCGGATACGACGGTCGAAGCAGAGGGCGATGGCATTCACATTTCTGTCCGATTACCAGCGGTTCTCGCAGGGGTGCGTGGGGGCGGCACGGGCCTGCCGGCCCAATCTCAAGCTCTCGGTATCCTCCTCAAGCCGAAAACCGGCCTCCATCCTCGTCAACAGCTCGCCGAAACCATCGGGGCCGCTGTGCTCGCTGGGGAGCTGAGCCTCCTTGCGGCACAAGCAACACATGAGCTTGCAGAGTCGCATAAAAAGCTCGCCAGATAGGCTTGCACGGCCGTTTTTTTGATAGAATGTCCCCACAGATGTCCAAGGCGGCCATCATCGGGTTCGGCATGTACCTTCCGGTAACGCGCATCACCACAGAGGAGATCGCAAAAAATTGGAAGCGCGAAGCGGCAGACATTGCTGCGACACTTGGTATTACCGAGAAGACCGTCCCCGCAAAAGACGAAGATACATTTACGATGGCGTTTGAAGCCGGCAAGCAAGCGATCGACACAGCCGGCATTCAGTCGTCACAGATCTCCGCAGTTTTCGTGGGATCCGAATCGCACCCCTACGCCGTGAAGCCGACGAGCGGCATGGTTGCCGCGGCACTCGGGGCTCATCCGTTCTGTCACAGCGCAGACCTCGAGTTCGCGTGCAAAGCGGGAACAGCCGCGATGCAGATTGTCGATAGTATGGTGCGCGCAGGACAGGTGGAGTACGGACTTGCCGTAGGATCGGATACCGCTCAGGCCGCACCGGGCGATGCACTCGAGTACACCGCCGCTGCGGGCGCCGCTGCGATCATCGTCGGGCCCGAAAAAGCGAAGAATGCTCTCGCGAGGATCGATGCGACGCTCTCTTTCACCACCGACACTCCCGATTTCTGGCGCGCGACGAACGAAGCACACCCGCGTCACGGTGGCCGCTTCACCGGAGAGCCCGGCTACTTCCATCACATGCGTGAAACCATCAAAGGAATGCTCGAAGTCGGAAAAATTTCAGCGAGTGATGTCGATCACGTGGTGCTCCACATGCCCAATGCGAAGTTCCCGATGAAAATCGCGAAGGAGTTCGGCTTCACTGCAGCGCAGATGGAGCATGGCTTTATCGTGCCGACCGTCGGCAACACCTACAGCGCCTGCTCGCTCCTGGGACTCGTGTCAGTGCTCCAAGAAGCGAAGAAAAATGAGCGAATCCTCCTCGTCTCGTACGGATCTGGAGCTGGGTGCGACGCATTCCTCCTCACGATGCTGCGTAGTGGCGTGAAACTTCCGACGGACAAGCGCGCAATCGAGCACCTCTCGTACTCTCATTACTTGCAAGCGACCGCAGCATGAACGCAGACATCTTTCTCATCGGCGCAGGACAGACTCGCTTCGGCGAGTGGTGGGACAAGAGTCTCCGCACGCTCATGGACGAGGCGATCTCCGCCGCGATCACCGATGCCGGCGTCACCGCACTCGATATCGACTTCGTGGTCGTCGCGAACATGCTCGGCGAAGCGACCTGTGATCAAGCTCACCTTGGAAGTATGGCCGCTTCCCTCCTCCCCCATCGTCCACCGGCCCTTCGCACCGAAGCCGCATGTGCCTCGGGCGCTGTTGCACTGCACGCAGCCACCGCACTCCTCGAGAGCGGACGCGCGGAGACTGTTCTCGTCGTGGGCGTGGAGAAGATGACTGATGTTCCAAACGATCTCGTCGCCGCAGCACTCATGGGAGCTGCCGATGCCGAGCGTGATGCGCCCTCCGGTCTCACGTTCCCAGGAGTATTCGGACTCGTCGCCACGCGCTACATGCATGAGTACGGACTCACGCGAGAGAAATTGAATATCGTGAGCAGCCGCCATCACGTGAATGCCGTGAGTAACCCGAACGCGCAGTTCCGCATGGCGATTTCACCGGAGGCCGTGGGCGCGAGTCCGCTCGTCGCTGATCCTCTGCGCCTTCTCGACTGTTCTCCAGTGAGTGACGGAGCCGCTGCGCTCATCCTCTCGACCAAAAAAGAGAGCGACACGCGTCTCGCGGCGTCTGCAATCTCGACTGATGCGGTGAGTCTCACCGAGCGACAGACCATCACCTCGTTTGCAGCCTCGCGCACAGCCGCTATGCAGGCGTTTGCGGAAGCCTCTATCGGTCCGCGTGATCTCTCGCACGTCGAGCTCCACGATTGTTTCTCCATCGCCGCGCTCGTGAGCGTGGAGGACCTCGGTCTCGCCGATCCTGGGATGGGCATCCACCTCTACGAATCAGAAGACCACCTCACGGTAAATGCGAGCGGAGGACTCAAGGCATGTGGTCACCCGGTGGCCGCTACGGGCGTGAAACAACTGATCGACATCCGAAAACAACTGAGACAATCGAAGAAGCAGTGGGGTCTCGCGCACAATTTCGGCGGCGCCGCGGCGACCGCGGGTATCCATATCCTCGAAAATCTCCATGCATGATTTTCCACCATCTGCGGCACGTCGCGCGACCGAGCATCGAAAGATGATGCAGGAGGGAACGATCCTCTCCTTCACCGTCGTGCATCATCCGCCGGAGGGCTTCCCGACGGAGCCTCGCACAATTGCGCTTCTTGAGCTGAGTGATGGAACACGCGTCACCGGACTCCTCGTCACCAACGGGATTACACCCGTGATCGGCCAGCATGTGCAACCACGCATGCGCCTGAGCCGCATCACCAGTGAGAAACTACGGATCTACGAACCTGCGTACGAGATCACGGAGCAAAAACCTGTTGAGCAGAAGGTGTTCCCAGGTTACATCCTCGCGCTCACGGGTCCCTCGGGAGTTGGAAAGAGCACGGTGACTGCGCGACTCACGCGTTCCGTCGGTCGTTTTGCGGCTCCTGTTCCGATCGTGACGACGAGAAAAGCCAAAGACACGGACGAGAAGGGTGAATACATCCACGTCTCGGCTGAGGAGTTCATGGATCTCAAAAAAAGTGGTGCGCTCGTCGCAGCCACAGACATTCCATCGAAAACAGAACAGCGTTGGTACGGCTACCGCGCCTCCGACATCGCTGCGATCTGGGCGAAAGGGAAAATCCCGGTGGTGATCACAGAGATGGGACTCCTCCAGGAGCTCTCACGTCACTACGGACGCCGCTCGATCCTCTCGTGTGGGCTTCTCCCACCCGGTCGTAGCAAGCGCACGATGCTTTCAGCCCTCCTCCACCGGCTGCGCAGTCGCGGACGCGACACGGAAGAGAGCATCGAGGACCGCATGAAGAATGCAGAGCGCGATCTCGCGTTCTTCCGCGACCAAAAAGAGCTCTTCGACCACCTGCTCGTGAATGAAGACCTGGATACGGTCGTGAATTCACTGAAAGGACACGTGATGGAGCTGGTCAAAGCGTGAGGAAAGATTTCGAGGAAATCGAAGAAATCGAGGATTTCGACGATCCTCGATATCATCGAAATCCTCGAACTCCTCGAAATCTTGCCGTGTGTTACACTCCTCCCATGCGCCAAACCCTGCGCACCATCTTTCTCACGATCCTCTTTTTCGGTCCCTCTTTTGCGTTCGCGCAGGAGTCGGGAACGGGCTCGACCGCTTCCGGAGCAACACTGGAGGATGCCCCGTACGTTCTGACTGAGGAACTCCGTGAGCGCGCGAAGGGATTCGCACTGAAGATGCAGAGCTCAGCCTCTGAGCGACGGTTCTTCCGCGAGAAACAGGAAGAACGACGCATGACCAGGATGCAGCACCAGGTGAATTGCCGTGCGGAAATCCGCAAAGCGAACCGCGACACGCTCTTCCCCACCGTGCAACGCTGTTACCGCGCACAACTCACGCAAGATTTGGAACTGCTTCGTAAGCATCGCAGTGCACTGGAAGAATTCATTGGCGCGAGTGAGGAACGAAAGACTGCGGCACTCATGAAAACTGATGCACTGATCGAAGCGATCCTCGCCGTGATCGATGGTATCGATACTGGCGTCTTCGTCACTTCTGCAGAACTCCTCGAAGCGAAAGCGAACGTCGCCACTCTCTATCGCACTCCCTATTGGACTACTCTCCTGCAACTGCGCGCCGATCACCTACGCACCTGGATTGCCTATTACCTCATCCAAATCAGTGCGCTTCCCGAGCATCCCAGTCTCACCCAGACGGCCGACTGTCTGGAACCGTTAAACGTCCTCTTGTTACGCATCCTTGACACAAATAATTACGAGGTTGCAGTAACAGACTTCCGTCAAGCGCATTCCGCGCTCAAAATGTGTGTCGAATGGCTGGCACCGCCCCCGCCTCCAGTCGTCGAAGAGGAGGTGACACCGCGCGCGGAGGAAGAGCAGGAGCCAAAAGAGGACACGTCCGAGCTCCCGAGAAGGGTGCAGAGACGCATGCGCTAGGAACTTGCACTCGTGGGATATACTTCGCCTTCCCATGAACCCCCAGCGTATTCGCCATCGGGTTATTCGCACGAGAAACAAGCATTCCCGTGCTGTTTACCGTGACGGGCAGATTCTCATTCGCCTGGCACAGGGCTTAAGCAAAGCCGAAGCTCGCGAGCACGTGATGAGTCTTCTCGAACGTATGCGCGAGCAGGTCGCGGTCGACAATAAGAAAATACTCATCGATCCGTTCCGACCACTGCTCACTGGTGCAGAGTCACTCACGGTACGCACGGCGACTGGCAAAGCGTATCACTTCCGTCTGCGCCCCGGTGCGCGTACGCGCGCTCGTCGCACGCGGACAGGGTGGAATGTCGAAGTCGGTCCGTCCACACGACGTACAGGTCTCCACCGCTTTCTCTGGAAACTTCTCTCGCACTCCGAGGAAAACCGCATCCGACAATTAGTGCACAGAATCAATAACGAAACATTTCGCGAACACGTGCGTGACGTGCGACTCTCTTTCGCATTATCACAATGGGGCAGCTGCTCACACCGCCGCGTGATCATGCTGAATACCGCCCTTCTCTTCGCCCCTCCATCGGTCCTGCGTTACGTTATCATTCACGAACTCGCACATATCCTGCGCGCTGACCATTCGCAGCGTTATTGGCACAATGTCTCGTGGGCTATGCCTACCTACGAACGCGCTCTAGAGACTCTCAAGGAGCACCGACTGCCGACACTGTAGAAAGAAAATAGAAAAATATTCGTCATCGTTCTATACTGACCTCACATTTGTTTCCTCCCCTCTTTCGATCATGTTTTTCGATGGCGATGACGATGACAATGGCGGTTCCAACGGAGATCAACCGGTAACCGGCGAAACCGGGAAGGACAATCTCGGGGATGATATCGGCGAGCGCGTTGGCGCGGGTCATGATCCAGTCGAAGAGGACGTCCAATGAGTACGATTGATCTGAAAAAGGCGCTCTCTGTTGCGGTAGAAGCGGCCGCGCTAGCAGGTGCACACGCAGTGAAACGTCAGAACGGCGAGCTTGGAATCAAAACGAAAGCTTCCCCGCGCGATTTCGTGACGGAGGTCGATCAAGAATGTCAGGACATGATCATTCAGAGGATCCAGAAAGACTTTCCCGATCACCGCTTCCTCGGCGAGGAAGGCGATGTGAGCGGTATCGGCGATGCATCCTCTCCATACCGCTGGATCATCGATCCGATCGACGGCACGGGAGTCTTCATCCACGGCCGCGATAACTTTGGGAACCTGATCGCACTCGAGGAGAACGAAGAAGTGATCCTCGCAGTCATGCATCAACCCAGATCAAAGGACTTTTTCACGGGGGTAAAGGGCGGCGGAGCGTTCTGGAACGACAAAAAAGTCACACTACGGGAGACGAAGGACCTCAATGACGCCATCCTCTGCTGCAACATCATCAACAGAGCGAAAAAGAACAGTGACGGCGTCCTCACGGTCACGCTGCCTGCTGCCGCATCAGTGGAAAACTACGGAGCGGCGGTCGATGAGTTCGGAAAAATCCTTCGCGGGGAAAATGACGGTGCATTCTTTGAGAATATCTCGCTGTGGGACATCGCAGCAGGGTGTTTCCTCGTGACGGAAGCGGGCGGGAAAGCGGAGTACCGGAAGAACTCCAAAGGAAAGTATGACGTGGCGTGTTCCACGACTCCGATTTTTGAAGAGCTGAAGAAGTTTGTGTTTGAGAGGATGTGACTAAAATGGAAAAATTGATAAATTGTAAAATTGTCATACGGAAGTTTCGTCAGTCGAAGCGCTTGCGCACAATTTTACAATTTAACTATGGAACAATTCTTTACGTATTCCAGCATCGTCACACAACTTTCCAAGAAGAAACACCGGTAACCCAACTACGCTCGACCAATCTCCCTCGATTTTTTCGATCATGAGTTGTCCGGGACCATCGATCTGAAAAGACCCCGATCGTTCACGCCAGAGACCGGTCTCGATCCACCAATCAATCTCCTCTGGGGATAATTTTTTGAAATGTACCTGTGAGGAGGAGAGACCTGCGAACGTATTTCCATCTGGACTGACAAGTGTGAGCGCTGAATGGACGACGGATGTTGTTCCACTCTGCAGCGTGATCATCTTTTTGGCTTCCGCAGCATCGCTCGGCTTCTCGAGGAGGGCTCCATCGCTCGCCACCACCAGTGTGTCACACCCAAGCACCCACGCATCGGGGTATCGGCTCGCCACTTCTTCCGCTTTTCGCTCGGCAAGGACCTGCGCACGTGCAGCTGGCTCTCGTTCCGGATGATCAGACTCGGAAAAGGTGCTCGGTACCACACTAAACTCAACCCCGAGTCCTTCGAGGAGTGTTTTTCGCTGTGGGCTTTGGGACGCGAGAATGAACTTCATAAGCCATTGAGAGCGATAGAGGAATAGGAAAAAGACCTATCACCCTATCACTCTATCGCTCTATCTCTCTCAGTACTAATTTTCCTCTGGAGCCGTAGGACTATACGGCGTCTCCCCTTGGTACGGAGTAGGACGTCCAGGGAACACGCTTTCGCGTCTCTGCGGATTCTCCTGACCCTCTTTGATGACCTGTAGTCGCATGTCGATAATCTCCTCCGGCTTCGGTGCACCGCGGCGGCGCGAGCGAAGGAACTGACCAGGATTCACAAGACCGACGCGCGGAGCAGAGACGGCGTCTTCGGTCACCGCGAGACAGAGTTCGTAGAAACCCGGAATGTAATTTTTGAGTGACTCCGGACAACTACGGCCACGCTGATACAAACGCAGAAGGCGCTTATCTTCTGCAGACAAATTGCTGTCATTCAAACTACTCACGACTCCCCCTCTTGCTGCGCGTCGAGATGAGGCATTTTCAATGATCTGCAGACTGGCACGCTGCTCGCGGCGTTCCTCGACACGGTCCACGAGAGCGAGCACCTCAGGGTCTCCTAGGAGATCGGCGCTGACGATCACTTCCGAAACAATCGGCGCGAGCAGAGCTGCGACGAGAGCGGTAACGAGAAAACGGGAGTGAGAAGCAGTCATGTGGATGTGTGTGAAGTTCTCCTTATTCTAGCACAAATCACGCACTTACCGCAATCCAACGGCCTTCCGAACGCGCTCCATCGTCCCCTCGGCGATCCCCGTCGCCTTCGCTGCTCCTTCGCGTAAAACGCTCTCTACGTCCTTATCTTTCAGCGCTGCTCTCGTGGCTCGCATAGGGGCAAAGTAGTCCATGTATGTCTGGAAGAGCCTCTTCTTCGCCTCGCCATAGGGAAGCCCATCCTTGTATTCCTCGGCGAGCGCCTTCGCGGCAGATGCGTCGAGGAAGAGCTTATGAATTTGGTAGATCACGCACGTCTTCGGATCCTTCGGATCATCTTTGTCCTTGGAGTCCGTCACGATGCTCATGATGATCTTCTGCGTCTGCTTCTCATCGCCGAAGAGCGGGATGGCATTGCCGTAACTCTTGCTCATCTTTTGTCCGTCGATACCCGGCACCACCGCAACCACTTCTTGGATCACAGGCTCGGGGACGGTGAGAGTCTCGCCGAATGCGTTATTGAACTTGATCGCGATGTCGCGCGTCATCTCCACGTGCTGCTTCTGGTCTTTGCCGACCGGCACTTTATCGGCGTTGTAGAGCAGGATGTCTGCAGCCATCAGCACGGGATACGTGAAGAGTCCCGCCGTTGCGGAGATCCCCTTCTCCACTTTCTCCTTGTAACTGACCGCACGCTCGAGGAGTCCCATGGGGGTCACCGTCGAGAGGATCCACGCGAGCTCGGTGTGCGCCGGCACCTGTGACTGGAGGAAGATCACGGTCTTCTCTGGATCAAACCCCACTGCGAGGTAGTCGCGGATCGCATCACTCATCATCTGCCTGAGCAGCTTGGGATCGTGAATGGTCGTGAGCGCGTGGAGATCCACAATGAAGAACAGACTTTCGTCCGCTTTCTCACTGAGCTCGAGGTTCGGCTTCATGGAACCGAAGTAGTTCCCCAGGTGCAGTTGCCCCGAGGGCTGCATGGCAGACAGAACGCGCATGGGGGAATCCTACTAGCGATCAGGCAGCGATGAAAGCGCTCAAAGACGCTGAGCGTTGTCGAATGCACGCATCTTTTTGAGTACCGCCTGGAACGCATCCGGAAGCGGCGATTCGATGACGAGCTTCTCCCCCGTCACCGGGTGCGGGAGTTCGAGCCGCGCTGCGTGTAGGAAGAACTTCCAGTACTTGAAGATCTTCGCGAACGCCTGGTTGTACTTCTTGTTGCCGTAGAGATCGTCGAGCACGAGCGCGTGCTGGATCGATGCCATGTGTCGGCGAATCTGATGATGCCGCCCCGTCTCCATTGCGGCCTCGATGAGCGTGGCATCAGAGAACCGTTCGATCACTTTGTACTGTGTGACGGCCTCGACCAACCCCTCTCCACGCGCGGGCAGTGGTTTATCGATCGCTCCCGCGTTCTGTTTCACCCGTCCTGCGACGATCGCATGGTAATACTTCTTCCATTGATCAAATTTATTGTTCAGTGTCTCCTGTTGTGCAGCCTTGGACTTCGCGAAAACGACGACACCAGACGTCTCGAAGTCGAGTCGGTGAAGTGCACGCAGTCCTGGGTGATCCTTCTTCAAAAAATCGAGGAGCGGGAGCTTCCCCACTTCCCCTTTGCCACGCACAACCAGTTCCCCCGCGAGCTTCGTCACGGCAAGAATGTGCTCATCCTCAAAGAGGATACGTTCAGGGGAGATAGGCATGACCCAAGTCTAGCGGAGGTCAGTGAAGAAACGACTAATGATCGTGATAATCCGCTGCTCCATTGTTCCGATAGATGATCCTTTCCATTTCCTTCCTCTGATCCGCAGTTCTCTGCATGGGGATGATATCTAGGTTTCCTTTGTCCTCAGCAACTTCTGGCTCCACTGTAGCGACTTCTCCTTGATAATCGCCGCCAGTCGTGATGGCACTGGACGGAAGAGGTTGATCAAAGAAAGGATCATGGTCATCAGCGGCACCTTCTGTCTGGCGCTGAACAGCACGGAGAGCTTCGAATTGATCGTGGGAATTCATAGAGGAGAAAAGGGATGAATTATTCTTCTGTCATTCCTGCGTCGCAGCAAGTCTCACAGAGCTGACCACAACGAGTACAGAATTTTTTGAGTTTCTTTTCGACGAGTGGAGAAGAGCAGATGGGGCACGATTCTTTCTCGACCACAGCTTCGACCATGCGTGCAGTCTACGCTTTTACTAATTTTTGCGCTTGCCCAGAAGCCATCCAAGAACGTTTCTTTGCTGAGGAACCTCTGCACTCTGCAAGGTTTCCTCCCGAGTTACTGTAGGTTTTTTCATCTTTATCTCCTTTTCTGCTTCTTCCCTTTCTTTTCTCGCTTCCTCAACAACCATATCCAACCGTGCAAGGAAGTGTTCAGCAGTGCCATTCGAGCTGCCTGCCAGATTATTTATGTCGGTCGCTAGATAACAAAGGCCACGGGTTGATCCCGCAAGCATGACGTCATTCACATCTTCTTTTTTTGCTATACGCACACCTGCAGTACTTGCTGCATTTCGTGCCACTCCTAGAACTTCTGTTTGCATATTCCGGGAATGCGGACCTTGTTTCTCAAGAATCGCCTCCCTCTGTTTTTCCTTCGTTTCTTGTCGCATCTTTTCATGCAACTTCTCCAATTCAATGATCGTATTCATCGCTTCCTCCATCGGCTGAATTGCTTCCAAGAGTTGAGCACGATCAGGTAATGGGTATTTCGTATTATCACCCGATACGTGGTGCACATTGTAGAAGAGTTGATCAAAGTCTTTGGTGATCGTTTCCTTATGAAATCTCGCGTAAAGACCTGATGTCTCCTTTAGATAACTCACCTTCAAGAGCCCTTCCTCTTCACTCGCTAAGTTCTCCCTCAGTCGATCAATGGTGGGACACTGCCATCGAGAAAGAGCCTCCCGCGCAACCCAGATTTCCTTCACAGCTTTCTCTCGGAGATCTCGAAATTGTACGACTTGGTCTTTGCTGACCACAGCTTCCGCCGAGGGAATGCGGTTGAACATCTTTCGCAGTGCCTGCTCCTCGCCGAGGATCACCTCCGCCTGTCTCGCAAGCATGGCGTTACGGGATTCCGGCTGTTCTGGATTTTCAATTTTCGTCATAACAGTAATTGGGGTGTACCGCTTTAGTTATCTCTGTGCATCTCATGGAGAGAGCGAGACGTCGGGCGCTCGAGACCATTCCAGAGCACACGGCGGTGCAGGGTGCGACCAATCATGTCGAGACGATCCTGGATCGACCACATTTGGGCCGTGCGCTCAGCACGTGGTGCACTCTCATCGATGAGATCTTTCGCCTTCGCTGCATCGACGATCTCCTGACAGAGCTCGTAGAACCCAGAAATGTGGTAACGCACGAGCGTCCCCGGGCAGAGACGAATGCGCTCGTATCCATCAAGAAGATCCCTCTCCCACTCCGGCAGACTGTCGTAGGTCAGCGTCTCTTCGTCTTCGGCCTCGAGACTCACCTCCTCGGACAGAGCACTACCGTGGTATCCACCTTCCATCTCGATCGCGGCGACGAACGCCGGGTCGAGGTAACGCTTGTTGTAGTAGAGCTCATTGATGTCCGGCTTCGGAAGATTGGTGTATCCCTTCTCAAGAAGCTTCACGTAGACTGACACCGCTTCCCAGTAGACGCGGTCGCGCTCGCGGCGACCCGCGGCATCGCGGAATGCTCTGTTCTGCGAGACAGTGACCTCGTTCCCGTGGCGAGTCGCAGACGGCCCAAGCAGCGCGGTTGAGCTCATCGGAAC
>JAGVCI010000082.1 GCA_020059985.1 Candidatus Peribacterales bacterium
CACGAAAGAGCAAGCTGAGAAAGCGGGTGAGTGGTTGCAGAAGAAACGCATTGAACATCTGTACTCTCAGTTCATCGGATACAAGGCAATGGAGGGAATGGTGGAACCAACGCAAATTCAGAACGCACTCCAGATGCAGGTTGCGCAGTATCTCTATACAAAAGCGAGTCCGAAGATCACAAAGTTCTACGTCGATGTTCGCGAAAAGGGAGCTGCGAACGGGTGGTACGATGCAGTGACGTGGGAAGATGAAGAACAGGTGATCGCTGCGTACTACAGTCCGCGGTTCAACGCGTACGTTCGCAAAAGAAGTAATCAGATCGCAACGGAAATGCTCTCACAGATCGATGTTGATCTGAATGGGAAGCAGGCTGGTGAATTCCGCGCGCACCCCGTCGAAAAAATTTCCGACATGATCAACGATGCGGTGTCGGCAAATGAGAACAGTAAGTTCTACACTGGTGATGCGGAGTTCGATGACATCGAACATATGCTACGCGGAGATGATCCGAAGAATCTGCTGATGCGTGTACCGTCCGCGATCAGAGGAAATCTCACGAATCGTAGAACGGTCGGACCCGAAGGGTGGTCGTACATCCCGGAGGGGATCGAACTTGTCGATGCGTCCGAAGTCGAGCAGGCACATCCGATTCAGATGCTTCTCTCTCAAAACATTGAGCAGGATGAGAGAGTCCAGAAGATCAAAGGAGATGGACTCTATGTCAGTAACGCGGACGGTTATAGATTCGTTCCGCTTCGTGCTGGCAAACTCCCAGGAAGAGGAATGCCGATCACCGAAAAATCGAGAAATAACTTAGGATTTGGAATGGCTGAAGAGGTGAAATGGGATTTCCCCAGGATGATCGAAGTCCATAGTGATGAATGTTGGATTCCCGAAGGGACATACGCGGTCTTCGCCCCAGGCGAAAAGCTCGATCATCTTGGACAATTGAGAAATGAAATTCCTGCTGGCACGAGGGTTCTCCATGTTGAAAACGAAAAGAAGGGAACACCGGAAATCGTGGCTCGCAATCAGAAGCGCTTTGATCAAGGGAAAGAAAAACTTCTTGCTGAAGGGGCGCAAGTTATTGATTCCAATGATGGCAAAGCATTCTTTATCAAAGGGAGTGATGCGCTTCGGGGCATCCTTTTCTATTTCGATAAAGAAGTTGGCAAATGGTTTACGAATATCAGTAGATCTCTTCCCAACAAGATGTATGAGAACGACCTGACAGTTCGGATTGCTAAGAATGGTGTGGAACCGCTGAACTTGGGAGTAACAATAGAAGAAGTGCGTGCTTCGAACGCCACTGTCGAGAAATACCTCAAAACTCTGAAAGCAATTTCAGAGGTGAATGAGATTGAGCGATAACACTGGGGTAGACTATTTCCTGTGCCCCTCTCCTTCTCACAGCTTTCGACATACAAGCGCTGTCCTCGACGGTACGAGTTCGCTTTTGTGAAGAAAATTCCACGGCAGATCTCTGCTGGGGAGAGCTTCGGTGCGAGCGTGCATAACACCCTCAAAAAATGGGGTGAGCTCGAAGAGCAAACGAGCATGCCGTCCACACTCGTCAAAGATCAGCTGCGGCTGTTCGTCGAAGAGAAGAGTGAAACCGATCAGTCTGCACTTTCACTCGAGCATTTGTTCCATCTCTGGCACTCATCGTTCATCGTCGAGGGATATGCAACACGAGTGGAGGCAGACATCGCGCGCAAAAGGGGAGAGGAACTCATGCGACAGTTCTTCGACTGGTGGAGCCGAGAGCCGCGGACCGTGCTCGCGATCGAAAAAGGATTTAAGCAGGAGATTCTCGTCGCAGAGAAGCGCGTTACGATCAGCGGACGCTTCGATCGGGTGGAACACGTAGGTGATGCCGTGCGTGTCATCGACTACAAGACGACGAGTCCGCGCACTCAAGACGAAGTCGACGCCGATCTGCAGCTCTCCATCTACGCACTTGCGGCAGCGGAAGCGTTCGGTCGGCCGTGTACCGAGCTCATCCTCCTCTTTATAGGAGAGGACGAGATCGTCGAACGCAGAACCACGCGGAACGCATCGCAGCTGAAAGATGCGGTCACGCAGATCGGGTTCCTCGCCGAACGTATAGAAGAGGGGGACTACCACCCAACACCAAGTGTCCCGAAGTGTACGCATTGCCCGTACCGGACAATTTGTGATGCTAGTGCGGTGTAACTTCGTGTCATCCTGAGGAGCCCCGCCATCATCCTTCGAGACGCTCGGCACTTCGTGCCTCGCTCCTCAGGATGACACAGCGGGGCGTCTCGAAGGATGGTTCTTCCGTCTGCTCCTTGCTACCATGCCTCTATGGCGCGCCTCGCGGACCAAACCAAAGACTTCCCTCAGTGGTATTTAGATGTCATCGACCAGGCGGGTCTCGCCGAGAACGCCGACGTGCGCGGATGCATTGTCTTCAAGCCCTACGGCTACGCGCTCTGGGAAAACATTCAGCGCGAGCTCGATCGGCGGATAAAACTACAGGGAGTGGAGAACGCGTACTTCCCGCTCTTCATCCCCGAGTCCGTGCTCCAGAAAGAGAAAGATCACATCGAGGGGTTCGCGCCCGAGTGCGCGGTGGTGACACACGGAGGAGGGAAGGAGCTCGCGGAAAAACTCTACGTTCGCCCGACGAGCGAGACGATCATCTACTCAACTTTCGCAAAGTGGGTGCACTCGTACCGCGATCTTCCGCTCAAAATTAATCAATGGGCGAACATCGTTCGCTGGGAGATGCGCACACGACCGTTCCTGCGCACGCTCGAATTCCTCTGGCAAGAGGGACATACGTGTCATGCAACAAAAGAGGAGGCAGATACGATGGCTCAAGCCATCCTCCAAATGTACAAAGACTTCGATCGGGATTTCCTCGCGATCCCGGTGCAGACGGGACTCAAACCTGAGCACGAGAAGTTCGCCGGAGCGCTCTACACGCTCTCGACCGAGGCACTCGCGCGCGATGGCAAAGCGATCCAGGCCGGAACATCGCACAATCTCGGCCAAGGATTCTCCGAAGCCTACGATGTCTCATTCCTCGATGAAGCGGGAAAAGCTGCGAGACCGTGGATGACCAGCTGGGGCGTCTCCACTCGACTCATTGGGACATTGATCGTCGTACACGGCGATGAAAAAGGTCTGCGACTCCCGCCAGCGATCGCTCCGATCCAAGTCGTGATCGTGCCGATCTACAAAACAGATGATGAACGAAAGACCGTGCTCGCTGCTGCGGAAAAGATTCGTTCCTCACTCGGAGGTATCCGCGTGAAGCTCGATGATCGTGACGAGAAGACACCTGGATTTAAGTTCAACGAGTGGGAAGTGAAGGGTGTGCCGATCCGCATCGAGCTGGGGCCAAAGGATCTGGAGAAAAATCAGGTGACGCTCGTGCGTCGAGACAACTTTGAAAAGTCGGCGATGCCTATAACAGAGTGCACGGAGAAGAAAATCGCCTCTCTCCTCGATGATGTGCAGGCGGGGCTCCTCGCAGCAGCGGAAAAATTTGTGAAAGAGAACACGCACGAGACTGATGACTTCAAAACATTTGAGAAGCTGATCGATGGTGACGGGGGATTTGTCTGGGCACCATGGGACGGGACACTCAAATCTGCAGAGGCCATCAAAGAAAAAACGAAAGCGACGATCCGTCTTCTCGGCGACGCGAAGAAAGCGAAGGGTAAAAAAGATTTCCTGTCAGGCGGTGAAGCGAAAGAGTGGGCGCTCTTTGCCAAGGCGTACTAGCGGCCCGCTTGTTTGCAGCGCGAGATGGAGGTATAGTGATGGACCTTCACCCTTTCACTCATGTCTATGAAAAAGCTCTCTCTCCTCGTCGGCACTGTTGGTGGTGCTATGGCTGGTTATCTCCTGAGCAACAAGAAGCTCCGTGATGAACTTTCGAATGCAAAGGATGCAGAGGTTGCAGCGAAGCTCCTCGGCAAACATTTGCAGAAGGACGGCAAGAAACTTGCCCAACAGCTCAAAGAGTTCATCGATAGCGATGAGGTCCAGAGCAACATCAAGCACGCAAAGGCCTTCGCCACGAGAAAAATGGAAGAAGCCAAAGATGAATTTACCTCTCTCGTCAACGAGGGGGCAGCGAAGGGTGCCAAAGCAGCAAAGAAGGGAGTTACCCGGGCAAAGAAAGCGGTAAAGAAGAGAAGGTAAACACGGAGAAAACGTCATTTGATCACCGTCCCAGTAGTCAGAATGATCATCCCGGGTCATCCACAACGATACCTGATATTTGTGATGTTGACGTGGCTGACATTAACGATTTGGTCCAGTACGAGCTGCACATGAG
>JAGVCI010000089.1 GCA_020059985.1 Candidatus Peribacterales bacterium
ACGTTCAAGTTCCCGTTCGACTGGAGAACGATCCAGAAGCATGGGATGAATGATGTACAATAACCACCTCTTGTTTATGAATAATCAGGAACAATTCAGACACCTCTTACGAACAACAGGCGATGCCCTTCAGGGAGTAAACGGACCTGCCGCTAAGCTTCTGATCGACGATTTTCGCGATAAGTCTCAAGCTTTAGGTGTCATACTAGAAAAAAGTCCCAAAATTGGTGGAGCAGCTTCGATTCTTGCTGGTGGTAATGATTGGACTGCCACGATTACACCTGATTACTCTGATGAAAATCGTTTGAGAGTACATGTTTGCTTGCATCTAGGAGAGGAGGAGATATAACAAATTCGGGAAACAATCTCTGCTCAGCAAACGTGGTATGAGTCGTGTGTGAAGTATCGCAGAAGACTTCTTGCCAGCACTCTAATTCTCCCGTTAGAGTTTTTCGCTATGGCGCTGAACACCAAGAACGTCATCAGAGAAACCGTGCGATTGATTGAAGAAGGTAGACCCCGTCTCCATGTTCAGCCGGAGCTACGAGCGAGCATTCAGAGGTACGCAGAAGGTATATGCCGCATGGCGGCCCCTCTCGATGGAAAAGCCACTAAGTTTTTCGAGAGTCTCTATACAATCAATCAGCAAACATTGGACACGATCGAAGGACTGCGGATGAAAGCTGCAGAGTTCACCACTCGCGACAGGTTTTTCGATGGTGACGAAAGAATAGAGCGAGATCTCGACGAGATTGATCAGATGTTTGGACCGGAGCAGAAAAAAATGCACATACAACAGCTCGTGCATATCGCGTGTATCAATCTGCTCTCGTCATCGAACGGAGAATCATAAAATTGGCGAAGACAAGTTCGCTCACGCAAACGTGGTGGGTCGGGTGGGGATCGAACCCACGGCCAATTGGTTAAGAGCCAACTGCTCTACCACTGAGCTACCGACCCATTGGATGCGCGCATTATGAGAGAAAGATGACCAATGGCGCAATCGATCTACAGAACTTTTCGCGCATGCGCTCCGCTCCCTCGCGGAGTGAGAATCGCAATCGGAAGTCCGTCGTACCACCCGATCGTATTGTCCGTAACATCGACCGGAATATCGCGTCCGTGGGTGGTGTCATCTGCTTGATCGTCGGTGAGTTCGACGCGCGGAAATTTCGTGAGGATATCTTTGAGCGCGATCACGTGTCCCCACGCCGCCTTCTTCGGCGCGACGGCGTCTTCTACTTTCCACTCCCCTACTTTCGTCCTGCGCAGGGCAGAGAGATATCCGCCACAACGCAGAAGCGAACCCAAGTCGTGCGCAAGGGAACGGATGTACGTTCCACTCCCACAGTTCACCGTGAGCGTGAGGGTGGGATACTCATAAGAGAGGATCTCGCATGATGTGATCTCCACCTGACGCGGCGGGATGTTCACCCCTCTTCCCTGACGCATCTTTTGGTACGCACGCTCGCCGCCGATTTTCACGGCGCTGTAACCAGGCGGCACCTGATCGATCTTTCCGATGAAGCGATCCTGAATGAGATTTTGGATCGTGCTGAAGTTTGGTTCCTCGCGTCCGGGCTTTGGCGGTACCTCGGTGATCACTCCTTCGCGGTCGTAGGTCGTGCTCTCCGCACCCAGTGTGACCTCGGCCTCGTACTCCTTCTCTAGCTCGTCGAAGAGTTCGATAACTTTGAGTGCCTTGGCACCCACCGCCATGACGAGCAATCCCGATGCCGCGGGGTCGAGGGTCCCCAAGTGTCCGACCTTCGTTTCGCTGAGGGCTTTGCGCACCATATCGACGCAGTCGTGACTGGTGGGTCCGACGGGCTTATCGACAAGGAGGAAACCGTGACGCATTTGCGGGGGCCAGACTAGCACAGAGAAGGAGGGCTTTTTGCAAGAAAGGAAAGGCGAAAAAGAGGGCAAAGAATCATCATCCTTGTCGTCCCGCGCGTCCTTCATTAGCATCATCCCCATGAATATCACCCTTTCGTGGGACCTGTTCGTCATCGTGTTTTTCGCGATTGTCGTCGCGTACAGCTTCATCATCGGAAAACTGGAGTCGGTGAAGATCATTGTGGCGACCTACATCGCGACCGTCTCGGTACAGGGACTCGGAAATATCCTCTCTCGCGTCACCGGAGAATCGCAGCCGATGTTCGCGATCATTGGAATGGGAATCGATCCGACGACGTTCGCCGTCGCAAAGATCATCACGTTCATCGCGATTACCGTCTTCATCGCTGCACGTGGCGGACTCGACATTGTCTACACACGGGAATCTGGGGTGATCCTCACGACTATCTTCACTGGACTCTTCGGATTCGCGACCGCGGGACTCATCCTCTCTACACTTCTCACGTTTGTCGCAGGCAGTCCTATTCTCTCGCCCACCATCATGACGTCGGCAGCAGTCGCACCATTCTTGGAAGGAAGCAGACTCATGCGACTGATGGTCGAGAACCAAGACCTCTGGTACACACTCCCCGCTCTCCTCCTCGTGCTCGTCGGATTCCTTGGGAGCGTCGGCGCGGATGATGAATGATTGACAGTTACATTTTCTTGTCAAGGCACATTGGAGCTCAGCACGGCGCCAAACCTTGCGCATGAGCCGTAAATCTCTGCACAATAGATGAAATTTTCCCCTTTCTTAAGATGATTACTTTCAAACGATTCACCGCTCCGCTGACGACGGGTGCATTTGCACTCCTCTCTGCGGGACAAGCATTCGCCACACAGACCGATGGGGTCTTCGGGGATAACCCGGGCGACGATCTTAACCTCGCAGATGACGCTCGTGCTGGAGTCGTCGATATCTTGAGCGGCGTGCTCGACTTCATGGCACTCGTTGCAGTCGTCGTGATCGTCATCGCCGGTATCCGCATGGTGGTCTCCTCCGGTAACGAGGACGCTACGGGCGCAGCGAAGAAGACGATTCTCTGGGCGGTCATTGGTCTCATTGTCATCTTGCTCGCAGGCGCAATCGTCGACTTCATCGCCGACGTCGCCACGAACGTGACGAACTAAATTTCTTGAAATCAAAAAGCCTCCTCTCTTCACAGCGGGGAGGTTTTTTAATGGCGGTGAGCAGTGCGCGACGGTGTCGGCATCGTCGGCTCCGCAATCTCTTGCAGCACCTCGAGAGGACTCACCTTCTCTTTTTCGGCTTCCACGGGAAGAGTTGCCTGAGGATCGCGCACAATGATCGCCTCTGGACGGACCTCGATAATTTCCGTAGCGGGGATTGCAGTGCCAAACCGGAAAAACCGCTTCGGGAAGAGCCAGGTGATTTTGGCGGACTCGGTATCGAACTGGATGTCTTTGCATCTCCCGATGGTGGCACCACGTTCCGTACGAATCTTCTGCCACAGGAGCGTCCGTGGATCACTGAGGAGCGTGCGCAAACGAATGATATCTGTGGGATCGGTAAATACATGCGCATGGGAGACCGTCACGCGCGTGCCCCAGCGCAGAATATCGGCCATCGTACAAAACGCTTCTCCCTCGCCCATGAACTCTGGCGTGCGAATGAAGAACCCCTCGATGATTCCCCTATCGGGATCGATCAACGGATCACCCAACCACCCGAGCGCTTCATCGCCGTCCTCTTCGACAATGGGGAGACCTTTGGCGGTAGAAAAACGTAAATGCATAGGGTCCGTCGGAGGATACCACGCGAGAAGGATTTCGAGGGAATCGACGGAATCAAAGAATTCGAAGATCCTCGTTTTCCTCGATTTCCTCTATTCCCTCGAAAACTCCTCAGAGGAAGGTGAGGCGAAAATCGCACCAGTCTGCTATAATAGAGGCACATGCGCCTCTTCGCCGGATCCTCACATCCAGCCCTCGCCAAGACCCTCGCCAAAGCACTGGGGGTCGAGCTTGGTCATGTGACGCTCAAGCAATTCAGCGGTGGCGAGCGCTACGTACGCTTCGAGGAATCCATCCGCGGCCAGGAGGTGTACATCCTCCAGACAGCGGCCTTCGACCCGGACGAGAACTTCATGGAGCTCTTCCTCATGTGCCAAGCGGCGAAGCTGAGCTTCGCGAGCAAGGTGCACGTCGTCATGCCGTTCTTCGCCTACGCACGCCAGGACCGTGTGGCTGCCCCGCGCGAGCCGATCTCGGCGAAACTAGTGGCGAACCTTCTCGAGACCTCTGGTGCAGATCACGTCATCACGCTCGACCTGCACTCGGACCAGATCCAAGGATTTTTCTCGATCCCCGTCGACGCCCTCTCGGCTCGTTCCACCTTCGCGGACTACTTCAAGAAAAAGAAACTGAAGGACCCGGTGGTCGTCGCACCAGATACTGGTGGTGTGAAGCGCGCGAAGAAGTTTGCAGACCTGATCGGGGCGGACATGGCCCTCATGCATAAGACGCGCCCGCAACATCAGAAAGTCGAAATTCTGGAAGTCGTCGGAAACATCGAGGGACGCACCTGCATCATCGTCGACGACATGATCGATACCGCGAGCAGCCTCGTCTCGGCGAAGAAAGCCCTCCTCAGCCGAGGAGCCAATAAGGATGTCTACGCTGTCGCGACTCACCCCGTCTTCTCCGGAGACGCCATCAAGAACCTCCGGAAGGCGAAGTTCAAAGAAGTGATCGTGACCGATAGTATCGCGCAGGATCGCAAAGCCTTCCCAGGTCTCGTCATTCTGCCCATTGCCCCACACCTCGCCGAGGTGATTCATCACATCGATCGCGGGGAGAGCGTGACGAAGATCTACGGGGCATAAAGACTCTCCGATAAGCGGTTTTCTCGATTGACCCCCCGCCGCCAAACTCTTACTCTTTTTTGGCTCGGGCGATTAGCTCCCGCCTTCGCTCTTCGCTTCGCTCAG
>JAGVCI010000021.1 GCA_020059985.1 Candidatus Peribacterales bacterium
CGACGAAGGCGGAGAAAGAGGTGCGCAAAAAGTTCGATACGCTGCGCGAGCAGTACTTCCAGCGCAAAGACCAGGAACGCCTCTACGATGCGGTCGCTCTTCTTTCCCGTATGACCCCGAACGTGGCGTTTGCGACCGTCCCGCACAAAGATCGCGTCTACTATCTGGGACTCGCGAATGTGCTGCGACAACCAGAGTTCCAGAGTGATCCGCGCCTTGCGAGTGGAGTTGTGGAAGTCCTCGAGGAACACCTTGCCGAGGCGATCGAGTCGTTCGAAGTGGATGAAAATGTTCGCTACTACATTGGTGAGGGGCACCTGCTTCCGCAGATCCAAAGTTGTTCGGTGATGGCGACCGCCTACCGCGTCCGCGGATCGCAGGGGGTCATCGGAATTCTCGGTCCCATGCGCATGGATTACGCTTACAATACGGTGGCACTGCAGATGGTGACCGATCTCGTTCGCTCCTATCAGTAGACACCTCTTACACGCACTTCCTTTGTGACGCTGCTCCGTATCCGCGCCGGCCAGGAGAATGAACGCGGACCAGTGTTCATGGAACCAGCGGTCGCTGCTCTCCACACGGCGGCAACGGGAAAAGAAGGGATGTGTCTGGAGATTGGACTCGCGACCGATGGAAAGATCGGGCTGTTTGTCCGTGGATCCGAAGGCGCGGTGTCTTTGGCGGAGAACCAGCTCTACGCGCAGTACCCGGATATCGACGTTTCGCAGATCGGGGATGATCCGTTCATTCCGAAAGACGGCGAGAAGATTGTGTCGCTCGATCTAGGACTCGCTGATCCCGAAGTCTTCCCGATCAAGCGTCACCCGCAGTTCGACGACTTGCTCACCCGTGCCAACGTCGACCCGATCGCGGGGCTGACATCGGCGCTCGCCCGCTACGTGGTGCCGGGGATGCGTGGACACATCCAAATCGTTCTCAAACCTCTCGGTGGCAGCTACCGCCGACGTGCGATTCGGTTCCTTCCACTCCTGAAGCGTGGGCTTGCTGCCGAGTCTACTCGCTTTGCTCAGGTATTTACTCGGGTGCAGATGGCACGAGGCTGGAAGCGTATTCTCCTTATTCCGGTTTCCATCCTCCTCGGAGGGTTCCGCGCGTGGCCAGGCTTCCATAAGTATTTTGCTTCTCCGCTCTCGCTCTTCAGCGATAACGCGGAACCATCACACACCATGGATCCGGAGGAGATCCGCCAGGCGAGCATGCGTTCCCATGATCGTGAAGATCCTGTCGCGGGTGCAGCAGACAAAGTGAATCGTCTGCTCTTCCTCTGTAATGTCCGTTTGAGCGTTATCGCTCCGGCTGGCGAAGAAGCGAAGGCACTGGCCAAGCTCACGGAAATCGCCGGGAGCTTCCAGCAGTTTACTCTGCCGCAGAGTAATGGATTTAAGGCGCTCAAGGCTCGTTCTGTGGAACGGATCTCCCATGATCTTTCGTCCGCGCCCTACGTTCTCTCGGCTGAGGAGATCGCGACGCTCTGGCACCTGCCGACGATTCTCGTCCAGACGCCGAACCTCGACTGGGTCCTCAGTAAAAAGCTCCAGCCGCCGATCAACTTGCCGACGGAGAAAGGAATAACAGGGCTCGGAGAGGCGACCTTCCGCGGACAACGCACGGAGTTCGGCATCCGTCCCGACGATCGTCGTCGTCACATCTACGTGATCGGAAAAACCGGTATGGGAAAATCGACGCTGCTCGAAAACATGATCTTCGCGGACATTCACAACGGAAAAGGAGTCGGTGTTATCGACCCGCACGGCGACCTGATCGAGGCGATCCTGCGATTTGTTCCCGCGAGTCGCAGCAATGACATCATTCTCTTCGATCCCGCGGACCGCGATTATCCGCTCTCGTTCAACATGCTGGAATCCACCGGGCCGGACCAACGTGCGATTGTCGCGTCCGGCCTCATGGGAGTTTTCACTAAGCTTTGGCCCGATACCTGGAGCGAGCGTATGAAACATATCCTCCGCAAT
This sequence comes from Candidatus Peribacterales bacterium, assembly GCA_020059985.1. Classification (GTDB taxonomy): domain Bacteria; phylum Patescibacteriota; class Gracilibacteria; order Peribacterales; family Peribacteraceae; genus JAGVCI01. The sequence continues at coordinate 1,995 of JAGVCI010000021.1, forward strand.
ACCCTGCTCGCGCTTCTGGAATTCGAGGGATCGTCGATGCTCGGCATCATGCGCATGTTCGCGGATGACGCGTATCGCGACAAAGTGACGGCGAAGATCACTGATCCGCTTGTGAAAAGCTTCTGGCAGGACGAATACGCCGGATGGTCCGAGAAGTACCGCACGGAAGCGATATCCGCGATCCAGAACAAAGTCGGGCAGCTGCTCTCGACTCCCGTGATGCGCAACATCGTGGGACAAGTGAAGAGCTCACTCGATCTGCGTCACTCCATGGATACAGGAAAGATCATTCTCGTGAACCTGAGTAAGGGAAAACTGGGCGAGGACATCTCCGCGTTCCTCGGATCCATGCTCGTGACCAAGTTCCAGATCGATGCCATGAGTCGCGCCGATATTCCGGAGAAGGATCGCAAAGACTTCTATCTCTACGTCGACGAGTTCCAGAATTTTGCGACCGAATCCTTCGCGACCATTCTCTCCGAGGCACGCAAATACCGTCTCTCGCTCACCATGGCGAATCAATACATCGCGCAGCTCACCATCGGACAGGGGAATACGACGCTCCGCGATGCGGTCTTCGGAAACGTAGGTACCCTTATGAGTTTTCAGGTCGGGAGCGACGACGCCGAAGTGATGAGTCTTCAGTTTGAGGAAACGGTGACCCCGAAGGATATCTTGAGTTTGCCGAAGTACCACGCATACGCGCGCCTCATGATCGACGGTGTGCCGAGTAAACCGTTCTCCGTGACAACTCTCCCGCCGCCAGACTTTAAGCAAGATGAAGGACGGGTGGAAACCCTCAGGCGGCTCTCCCGCGAACGCTACACGCAACCGCGGACGGCTGTGGAGGAGAAGATCATCCGCTGGGCAGCATCTGCTGCAGAGGGCAAGAAGCAGGCGAAGCAGGCAGTGAAGTCCAAAGAGAAGGAAGAGGAGGAGCTCAAAAGGGCGAAGAAGAAGGGCATGAAGCTTGAGGAGTACCGTGCATGGCGCGATCGCGAAATGTGGACCAATGATTACAATATGATCCGCAAGAAAGAGTTTGCGGGGGAAGTCGTGACGCCTGAAGAGAAGGCTTCTATGGAAGAGCTCGGGAAGAAGCTCGAGGCGAGCGGAGGTATTCCGCCGCCAAGTAAGGCGATGATTGAGCTGAAAGAGAAGAGGGCGAAGAAATAGCACCCCATTAAAAAAATGGGAGCGGGTTTCCTACCCGCGAGCATTTTTATGCTTATCTTGGTTCTTTTTGTAACCAAAAAGAACCAAAAAGTTTCGCTCCGTGATTGCTCACGGATCAGTCCAGCCAAATGCTCCGCTGCAAAAATGGCCCCCTCCGCTTGCCGCACCGCATTTTTGCGACGCTCCGCATTTGGGGACTGAAACCGCTCGCAATCAGTGTCGCGATCTATAGATAAATGCGCGAAGGCAGGCTTTGCCTGCCTGGAGCGCCACCTCTTAAGGGAAAGAGAGCTCATGAGAGGAAACCGTAGGTTTCCTTTCATGAATCCTTATAGCAAAAAGACCAGAAGTAGCCTCTGGTCTTTTTGTTTTTGTGTTGCTCCCCTGACTATCGGTGACAACTTACATTGGCCACTGAGTCTAACAGGAAGCGATAAGTGCAGTGAGGAGACTGCGATTCTCTGCCTTGCTTTGGTTTCTTGTTTATCCTCGCAACCGGACGAGGCCCCCGTGCCAGGCACCAAAACATCGTAGTAAAACGAAGGGGCCATGGGGAATTATGGATGAGCATCCCGCCAAGCACCTCTCTTTCGGCGGCACGACATCGCAGAGCAGAGGGGACGGTAGCCTTGAATCATGATGGATGATTCAGCTTTTTGAGGAGATGGCGAAGTCCTTGTGTGCCAGTCTCAGAAGTGTGCAATGAATTGCAAAGGGTGACTGAGTGGAACAAGTGCCAAACTCCCGTGGGGGAGGGGGTGTAGCGGGCTACCCTCCCGTCTGCTCGGGTTTCTAGTGTTGCGACTGGTGATGTGAAGGATCTTTTTGTTTTTGCCCCGGGGCTGGGTGCCTGCCCGACGGCAGGCGGGTTTGTGTGACTGTTTGTCTTTGTGTAACGAGGGCGGGCTGATGGCCTTTTGATTTGTTCGGGGAGGGAGTGGACCCCCCTCCGCGAACAAATCATGTCACTGTACTCAGCACGGAACGAACCCGCAACTTTTCCCCGTAGTCTCAAACAGAGAATTATGTTTTGAATATATTATTTGTACAAACAGAATACTTTGATTATGGCTTCCATAAGCCATAATTCCACTGATCGTTCAAAAATGTGCTTCGCCCTAAAAACTCTGCGCGGTGCGCAGGAATGACTGTCTTCTCTGCAGGATGTACTCGGCAAACTGGATGTTGAGCTCTGCTTTTCGGAGTTTCGCCTCTGCACTGAGCGCCGTGATCCGACTCGCAAACACATCTTCGAGTGCATCGCGCTCTTCTTCAAGTGCATTGAGGATCTCACGTTGCCGATCGATCTCTCCACGCAATCTCTCGCGAAGAACCTCGTCCTCACGGTTCTGCCGCAGCCGACTTTCATCGCGCATGTCCTCGAGTACGCGATCTTCCTGCTCAATTCTGTCCTCCAAGTACCGATCTATGGACTCCCACTCATCTTTAAGCGCTTCTATACGATATTCATATTCCTGATCAGTATCATCCATGCGGTTTTCGATCGATTGTTCGTAGTCATCCAGGTCTTCCTCGAGAACTTCGTGCTCTTCCGCGATCCGACACGCAGCAAATCCTCCATTGCCACGCTCCTCGCGTGCTTCCTCACAATTTGCCTGCGCGGAAGCGGTACTCGCAAGTAGCAAGAGGCCGACGATCGAGAGAAATGTACGCAGGAGAATGGTTGTATCACGCCCCTAGACCACGAACAACAGCCGTGGACACAGGGTGTGTTCAAAGAGCGGGTGACAACGGCACGGTTCGTCTCCTAGGATAACCGCATGAGGTTCGTCGTTCTATTGCTCTTGGTCTTGCTTCCGCAGATTGTGTTCGCGCATCCTGGTGCTCGTGATGTGAACGGTTGTCACGTCTGTCGTACGAACTGTCCACGGTGGGGACTGAAAGAAGGGGAGCGCCATTGCCACGAAGCTCCGGTGAAAAAACCAACGAGCCCCGGAGTACGATCATCTACACGTAGAAATCCCTACATTCCTCTTTCGCCGTCAGTGGAAGCGGTGTCAGGTAGTTACCGCAATGCGCGGATTCGTCAGACGATCGGGCTCAACTCTCCTCGCGGGAACGCCGAAACGTATCAGGTGATGCGTGTCGTGGATGGCGATACCGTCGAAGTGCGCCTCCTCAGTCGTATTCTCGAAACTATCCGAATTGTCGGGA
>JAGVCI010000046.1 GCA_020059985.1 Candidatus Peribacterales bacterium
CCTGGCTGCTTCGTTATGCTTAATAAAACACCCCGTTCTCCGTTGATGCTTGCATCCCCCCGTGGAGCGACCTGCGATGCCTTGCGAATTTGGGCTACATCCCGCAGGTAAACGAGTGTTCCTTCATGTTCAGCGATAACTGTGCTGCCAAGAACATCCAGATCGGCACTGCGGCCAATAATGCGAATCGGGTACTCCAGTGTATCAGTGGAGATGAAGCCGCCGCTCTTGTTTTCTACAATCGCCTGAAGTATTTCTTCTAACTCCGTGATTGTCATCTGCAGGTTCGCGAGTTTCACTGGGTCGACTTTGATTTGATATTCCTGAATCTCCCCACCGAGGATCGTCACTGACGCGACTCCAGGGACTGTGAGCAGCTTCGGACGCACCGTCCAGTCAGCCAATGTCCGTAGTTCCTGAAGATCAGGGTCTTCGGCTTTGCTGGAAAGACCGATCAATTGTATTTCTCCCATGATGGAGGAGATGGGTCCGAGCTTTGAATCCACTCCTTCGGGGAACGCAATCGCCTGCAGCTTCTCGCTCACGATCTGACGGGCGAGGTAGATGTCCTTTCCCCAGTCAAATTCGACGAAGACGAGCGATAAACCGGCTGAGGAAATGGAACGCACTCTCTCCACGTCAGGAGCGCCGTTCATCACGGACTCGATGGGAAACGTTACGAGTGTTTCCACTTCTTCCGTGGCGAGTCCCTCTGCTTCCGAGAAGATGGTGACTGTTGGACGGTTCAGGTCGGGAAGGATATCCACAGGGGAGGTCAACGTGACGTACGTGCCATAGAAGAGCAGTCCTGATGCCGCAACCAGCACAAGGATGCGGTTGGTCAGTACCCAGCGAACGATGCGATCAAAGAGATTCATAGGTGAGGGGGTATCAGAGCTGCTTGGTATCAATCTCCAGCCCAGCTGAAAGCTCAACGGGAGACTTCACCACGATCCAGTCTTTTGCGGTGATGCCCGACTTTACGTAAGCGTATCCGCCATTGATGAACATGACTTCGACCTTCTTTGCTTCAGCCGTCACATCAGAGCTGACAATCCAAACGGTGTTGGAATCCTTGCTGAGTTGCAGCGCGGCTTCGGGAACAACAAGCAGTGAAGGATCTTGTGTGACGGGGATCTGCACACGAATGGTCATCTGTGCCAAAACACGATCAGCATTCTCTTGGGTGGGTATGTCTGCTTCCACTTGTATCGTCCTTGAATCGGGATCGACGGACTGTGCAATGCGCTTAATGACGGCAGTGAATTTCTCGGAAGGGGCTGACGTTGGCGAGAAAGTGACAGTAGTGCCAACTTTTACAAATGGTAAATCCGCTTCGGAAATATTGAAACGGATGTATTTCCTGCTGTCATCAATCAAATTGAAGACGGGCTTCTCGAGCGTGACGCTCTCACCCGCGTTCACATAGCGCTTGGTAATGACACCGGAAAAAGGAGCAATGACGGTGCGGCCAGCGCCCATCTGCTGCTGGAGACGCACGATGTCTGCGGCAATGATTTCCGTGTCGAGATCGGCATTCTTCCGTCCACCTTGGATCTCGACGATTTTCTGCTGTGTCGTCGCTTGGAGCTTCGTGCGTTCTGGAGCGAGTTGCCCGATTTGGCTGTCGGTTGTTGCGAGAATCCTCAGCTTCTCGGCTTCCAAGCTCTTCACGTCGCTATCCGCTTCTGTGAGGTCTGTGGTGATTTCAAGCAAGTGATCCGTCACCTCCCCAACCTCTTTGCGAATACGGTCTACATCTTCGGCGTGAAATGCGGGTGATTCAGAGATGCTCAAGGAAATCTGACGTGCTTTCTGTCCGATATCTGTAGCCTCTGCGATGAGTGTCAGAGAGTCCGTCGCTCCTGCCTTCACCTTTCTTTCAAACTCAATGATCATGTACTCGAACTTCTGTCGGTCCATGCCGCTCGGCATGACAATTTCATTTCGGCGATAGTAGTTAAATGGAGAGTTATTAAAATAGTTCGAGATCCCATCGGAGCGCGTGAAGAGCACTTCGTTGAGACTATCGAGCAAGTCGTAAGCAGCGCTGTTGACGGCACTGAGACGCTGTTCCTTGACCTTCTGTAATCCTGCAATCTCAGCATCAATCTTTTGTAGCTCTGCATCCTGCTCCTTTTGCAGCGATGTCGCCTGCACATCGAGCTTCTGGAATTCCGATTCACGTTCCTGTTCCGCAGCTTTGATATGGGAATCCACCGAGATCGTTGCACGCCTCTTGGCAATCTCGAGTTCTTTCTGCTTAAAGCCAATCTCGGCAGCGAGCTGCTGCTGGCTTTGATCGGCTCGCAATGTCGCAAGGACTTGTCCCTGCCGTACGCGGCTGCCAAGGTTTACTGACAGAGACTGGATAACCCCATCTTGCGAAGGGTAGAGATCCGCTTGTTGCTGAGCGAAGACCTGTCCTGCCGCTTCAATCGTCACTTGTACCTTATCGGCGCTCTTTGGCTGTTCGACGGTGACAATGGGGAAATCAGAAGTCTTGCCGGTCACCTCTGAGCCTTCATGACCCCCCTCGTGTCCGGCACTTGCATTGGCATTGCCTTGGGCAATAATAAAAGTAATGAAGATGCCAGTGATGCCGAATACAGCTACAGCAGAGGCTGTTTTGAGGTTAAGAAAACGAAGAGCGGGAGGACGTTTCTCCCAAGCTTGCCTCAGGAGGGAAAGAAAAGATTCTATGGTCATGGTAAGTGGAGGAAAGAAATATTAATCGCGGTGAGGCGGCCTGTTGCTGTCGTCGTGGGATGAGGAATGACCGTGTGCGGGTTCGTTTGGATCATCGACATGATCAGCAGGTGCAGTATCAGAATCATCATGAGGCTGGACGTTCGTTTCTCCGTCATGATGATCGCTGTCTGTTGATGAGGCTTGGCTATCGTCATGCGGCTTCACATCCGTTTCTCCCTCGTGATGGTCATCGGACGATGCTGCGTCTCCTGTGCTTGTAGAGGAAACAGCCGCAGCGGTTGGCTCTGTATCGTCTTTTTCTTGCGTCGTGGCGCTTGTGCCAGCACAACCGGCAAGAGCGACTACCAGAAGGAGAGGGATGAAATGTTTCAGAGAAATCTTCATAAAAGAAAATGAAAAGAATTAAAAAAATATACGCAGCATAAGCAACACCATGCGGTGCGCTTATGAACGTATCGAAGATGTTTTAGACCCTCATCGAGACTGTCGCCGCAAACAATGAGGCATGCTCAAAAAGAGGTGCATCTCTTCCTTTGAAGGTGCGAGGTACCTCTGTTTGGAAATAAACGATTTTGGTGATGAGGCTAGGCGTAACTCCTATTGCGTCAGTAGTGGAAGTTCGCTGACCACAGGGTGTTGAAATAGCCACTTGAGATGAAGTTTCGTAACAACTCTCTCCGTCTGAACCGGCACTGAATGTGTCGATAGTGTCGCTCACGTCAGTATTGTCAGCATGCGCCACCAGATGGTCGGAAGCCTGAACATCACTTCGCCCTTGGGTATGCAAAAAATCGCCCAAGACGACTCCGAATGTAAGGGAGAGAGTGAGAAATCCTGCGATCAGACGAAAGTAGCGCATTGGCGACTTATTGTACAAAGATATTTTTGTTTTGCAATAGCTTAAAAGGCATGATTCTCCAGCTACAATTTCCATTGCACAGAAGACCCCTACTGCGAAATAGGCTCCACTGGAAGCCAAAAAGGTGCTATACTGTTTCTGTATGAAATGATTTCATGCCCCTGACACACACCCTTCACTGCGGACACATTATGCAGTTGCCACTCCTCAATCTGCTGCGCGACAAACGATATCTTGCGATTGCCTTCTCCGTTGGAGCGGTCATCTTCTCCTTCGAATATTATTTGATGGCCACACTGCCCGGTGCCAAGAATTTTCAATGTGTGATCGGTGGATTCCTGACGCCTCTCAATATCACGTTCAGCCTCAGCTCCAGCCTTCTTATGGGTCTCATGGTCACCGGCATTGTCTCTGTGGTTTCCAGAAAACGAGGAAGTGCGGCAGCGGCCACATCTCTCGGCGGCATCAGTGCTGCAATTGGCATCCTCACAACGTTCTGCACACTCTGTACATTACCGGTTCTCACACTCTTTGGGCTCTCTCTCGGCTTGGAGATCTTCACGACCTACAATCTTGCATTCAAAGTAATGAGTATGGCTTTCCTCTTCGTCGGGCTATATTTCCTCAACATGCAAATGAGCAGGCAATGCCGCATATGTATTGTTCCTTCGACAGCAAAACGGCTTGGAGGGTCAGTTCAAACAACGTGAAATTGTCCTCTGCACGGACTATTGTGTTTTGCAAAATCGCTGAAGTGTCTGCTCCGCGTAGACCGGCTGGATCGTGGCGTGCTGAATACCAAATTCCTTGCGGCAGAGTTCTTCTATCTTATTTATGATCCTGTCACAGTCGCATACGTCCTCGATTTTCACGGTGACCTTGCACGTCAGATGATGCTCGGTCGGACTCTGACTCCAGACGTGGATATCTCCGACAGAGGTGACACCTTTTACCGTTCTGACCGCCTTCTCGAATTTCTCGTACTCGAATCCTTCGGGAGCAGACTGCAAGAAGTATCCCATCCCTTCGCGGAAAATGCCCCAGCCTGTCCGAGCCATGAAGAACGTGATGAGGAGTGCGGCAGCCACATCGAAGTACACGTATCCAAAATAATAGGAGAGGAAACCGCTTATCACGACTGCAGTAGAACCGATGACATCGTATTTAAGGCACTCGTATGTCCCTTTCGCGTTGAGACTGCAGCAAGCATCTGCTTTGAGGCCAAAGGCTGAAACAAAGTTCACTACAATCGCAATGCCACCGATGATCATCACGGGAATCCCCGCAATTGGTTCTGGATCAATCAAGAGCTTCAGTGCTTGGAGCAAGGCCATCAGAGCCGTTACAAGCAGCAGACACCCCTTCACGAACCCTGCGAAGGCATCCATGCGCTTGTAGCCAAAGGTACGCCGCTCGTCGGGTGCCTGCCTCGTTTTTCGTTCGCTGTAGATGCTCAGGACGAGTGCTGCCGTGTCATCCACGTTCATGAAACCATCTGCTAGAAGCGCACTGCTATTCAGGATGATGCCTGCTGTCATTTCTACAATCGCGAGGCCGCCATTGAGAATAAGTGCAGTGATGAAGTTCTTCTCTAATTTAGAAGAAGATGCGGGGGTGCAGCAGCCGTCAGTGCAGGTCGTTGTAGCCATAGGAGATTAGGATTGCCAATCGAAGTCTACCGTGATGACCTCACCCTTGATCTGAAATTGCGTGAAGGCGCGATAAAACGAATCGGGCGGCAATGTCGTCGTAAATACAGGATCTTCACCCTCTTCCGATGCGTGAGCATGGATGAAATCACCCGTTGGTGAAATCAATACGCTATGTCCTCGTGCGCCAAGGTACTGTTCTACCTGTACCGGTTGACTATTAGCATCGGTAATCTTGTAGGTGAACGAAACATCGTTTCCCATTTTCGCAGTTTCCAACTCAATGCGATACCCATCGACAGTCTTCACTGTTTCAGAGTTCTTCGCGATGCCATACGTGCCGAGGTCGCCAAGAAATTCCTTATCGAATTGGATGGTGTAGGTTTTCTCATCCGTATCGACGAAATCCGCGTATCGCCAGTATGTGCCTCCGGCGGGAGCAGTGAAGGAAACACGCCAGACACCGTCTGTATCACGCTCGGGATGCAAGTGTTGGAAGTGTTGCAGATCATCGCGCACGACGATGAGGTGCATTTCTTTCGTGTGACTGACGCCATAGTCGGCAAAAGTCTCATTGCCTTCCCGAACACTAAAGGCGATCTCGTTATCGGTGCTTTGGTCACGAACCATCAGATTCGCGGAACCTGCTGTTACGTCTTGCTGATGACCGCCGCTCTCACTCGCATTCCCTCCGTGCTGGGCGGTTGGTGTCGTGGGAGCGCAGGCCGAAAGGAGCAGCGAGCCAGTGATGAGTATGGGAACGATGTACTTCATAGAGAAGATGAGGAAGGAGAAAAAATGC
>JAGVCI010000036.1 GCA_020059985.1 Candidatus Peribacterales bacterium
CGTGAGTGCAGATCGCGAGATCGACTCTGTACTCGATCTTCTCGCTCCATCCGATGATGGTCCGCTCATGATGCAAGTGATCGAGGGTGTGCTCCGCGGATCCATCTTCATCAATCTCGCACTCATGGCGTTCAATCTCCTGCCAATCGCACCGCTCGATGGATCGAAGATCCTCCATATGTTCATCCCGCCGCGTTACGAACACGAGTACGAGATTTTCATGGAGCGCGGCCCGTTCGTTCTGCTCATCCTCATCGTCCTCGGCATGGTGGTCGATCTTCCTATTCTCTCTGGATGGGTCTTTATGATCATGACACCGTTTCTGGAGATAATGAACGCTGTGACGTCGGTAATCGGTTGAAACCTTTCTGAGAGATTTTGAAGAAATAGAAGAAATCGAAGCAATCGAGGATCCTGGCTATCTTCGAAATCCTCGATTCCCTCGATTTCCTGCACCGTGCTACCCTACCCTTAACTCTATGTCCAAGCTTTCGATCTTCTCCGATGTCTGGGCCTTCATGCGCATCCGCAAGAAGTGGTGGCTGCTTCCCATCATCATGATGATCGTTCTTCTCGGACTTATCTTGGTATTCGCTCAGACATCACCACTCGCTCCATTCATCTATACGGTGTTTTAAGCTAAAGATGGAATGAAGCTCATCGAACAAACCATGTAGAATTCGCATATGAAGGTCCCCGCACCACTCCTCTGGCTTTGGAAAGGGTGGATGGCGTTTAGCCACGCACTCGGAAAAGTGATGAGTGCCATTCTTCTCACCGTGTTTTGGCTGACGGTTGTTGCACTGTACGCGATTATTTTGAAAATCATTCGTATTCCAAAACTCTTTGCCACTGCGCCCGCAACATATTGGGTAGATAGCGAACCGCGAATAGAAAATGACATGCGTTACCCTTTCTAATGACGAAGCCGATCTACATCCTCGGGATTTCGTGTTACTACCACGACAGCGCAGCGGTACTCCTCAAGGATGGAGAAGTGATTTTCGCGGCGCAGGAGGAACGCTTCACGCGCGACAAACAGGATGACTCGTTTCCGATGCGCTCGATCGAAGCGGCATTCGCTCACGCGGGAATAACCATCAATGATATTTCCGCGATCGGATTTTACGAGAAGCCACTGCTTAAATTTTTCGATCGCATTTTACAGATCACATTCAGTGTGTGGCCACGCGGATTGATTCAATATCACGCGGCAATGCAGGAGTGGATGCAGAAAAAACTCTGGATCCCCCATCACATCAAAAAAAATCTAAACTACAAAGGAGACATCTTCTTCGTGCGTCATCACGAATCACACGCAGCATCCAGCTACTTCTGTTCCGGTTTCCCCGATGCCGCAATCGTGACAGTGGATGGTGTTGGTGAATGGGCAACGACGACGATCGGGCATGGGAAAGGAAATGATTTTTCTCTGGTGAAAGAGATCCACTATCCGCATTCGCTCGGTCTCCTCTACTCCGCGCTCACGTATTACCTCGGCTTCCGCGTGAATAGCGCCGAGTACAAAGTGATGGGACTCGCACCGTACGGAGAACCGAAATACATGAAAGAAATGCATGAATTGGTCGACATCAAAGAAGATGGTAGTTTCCGCTTAAACCTCAAATACTTCACGTATCACTACGGTATGCGAATGACGGGGAGGGCGATCGAGAAGCTCTTCAAAGCGCCGCGGAGAACACCCGAGGCAAAGCTGGAACAGTTCCATAAAGATGTGGCAGCAAGTCTCCAAAAGCTCACGGATGAAATGATGCTCGCGATGGCGCGTCACGCGAAGAAAATCTGTCCATCGGATTACTTATGTCTCGCGGGAGGCGTCGCGCTTAACTGTGTCGCAAACGGAAAGATTCTGAAGTCTGGACTCTATAAAGATATTTTCATTCAGCCTGCTGCGGGTGATGCGGGTGGAGCACTCGGTGTCGCTCTCGCCATCTGGCATCGGCAGTTCAATGGAAAACGATTACCGAGAATGGAACATGTCTACCTTGGTGATGATTATTCCATGGAGAGCATCAGAGAACTTCTCAAGAAGAGAAATATTCCGTACGAAGAATTTAGTGATCAGAAAATTATTGAGGAGACCGCCAAACTTCTCGAAGGAGAAAATGTGATCGGATGGTTCCAAGGAAGAATGGAGTACGGTCCACGTTCGCTTGGGAATCGATCGATCATCGCGGATGCACGGAACCGCGAGAACTGGCAGAAAGTGAACTTAAAAATAAAGTTCCGAGAATCGTTCCGTCCGTTCGCGCCGACCGTGCTCGAGGAACACACGAAAGACTATTTCGATCTCGATCGTGAGAGTCCGTACATGTTACTCGTTGCGGATGTGCACCCGAATAAACGGAGTGAAATTCCTGCAGTCACACACGTCGATGGCTCTGCACGCATTCAGACAATCAACCGTGCGCAAAACGCAAAGTACTACGATCTCATCAAAGCGTTTAAGCAGCGTTCCGGCTGCGCCGTCATCATCAACACCTCGTTCAACGTTCGCGGCGAGCCGATCGTGCGTTCGCCAGAAGATGCGCTCAATTGCTTCCTAGGAACGTATATGGACTATCTCGTCCTCGGCAATATCCTCCTCAAGAAGTCTGCACTGCCTGCCGAACTCCGAGAGAAACAGGAAGAATACGCAGGAAAATTTGGTCAGGATTGATCTATGATGGCCTCTATGCACGCGCGAACAAAGAACGTGGCGGTCAATCTCGGTCTTCTCCTAGGAAGTTTAGTAATCTTCTTCGGCGGCGCGGAGTTGGCGCTGCGTCTCGGTAAAGTGATCGAAGTGAATCCTCCACCGCCACAGATTTACGCGAGAAGCGAGAACCCGATCATCAGTTACCAGCTTCGCGCCGGAATTTCCGAACCGGCATTCAAGACGACGGTGACGACGAATAGCCTGGGGTTTCGTTCACCAGAACTCGATGAACGCCCGGTGATCGCGGTGCTCGGAGACTCGATTACATTTGGTCATGGAGTCGAAGACACCGAGACGCTCCCCGCGCAGCTCGGTGCAGTGATTAATGAGTATCAATTCGTGAATGCCGGTGTGCCGGGCTATAACCTTCGTCAAGAGACGGCAACATTCACCGATCGCATCGCAGAGCTCAATCCTGCGGCGATCGTCCTCGTGTTTTTCCCGAATGATCTCGATGATCTGGAGACTGCGGTGCTCGCAGACGATGGATCGCTCCATATGCCAGGAGACAAACCAGCGACCGAGACCTGTCACCCGATCGAAACGGGATTGCTTGGACTACTCCCCGGACGATGTTGGCTGGATCGGCACAGCGCGTTTTACACCTTCGTGAAGAAATTGGTCCAGCTCATCGGAAGCAATCGCCAGCTGGAAGAAGAGCAAAATGCATCGCGTGAGAATCCGGAGGAGGACCCTGTCACATTCGCACAGCTGCGGCGCTACGAACGTGAGCTGGATGCATTTGTTGCCGCGTTACCGAGAAATCTTCCACGTCTCTTCATTATCTGGCCGGATAGAAACCTCCACACGGAGAGTCGTCCGGAAATTCGAAGAGCGGCCGAGGAGCGAGGCTTCGCCGTCGTCGATCTCTACGATCACTTCGGAAACGAAATGGAGACGCTCCTCTGGGATACCGTGCATCCACATCCCGATGCCATTAAAGAAGCGGCTCTGTACATCAAAGAAAGCGTAGAAGCTCTTGCAGAGAAATAGAAAAAAACAAATTACAAATAGCAAATCCTTTGTAATTTGTTATTTGCTGTTTGTAATTTTCTCAATGATTCTCTGCATTCTTAACTTCCAGTCGTACCATCGCGCTTTCTCGATTCGCTTTTCTCTCCTGGCAGGATCGGATGACAGTTCTTTGATGATCCCATCCGTGAGCGAGACCGGGTCACCGGGATGCACGAACGTCACAATGGAGTCATCGACGAAATCGTGAATGGGCGGAATATCCGCACAGACCGTGGGTTTACCCGCTGCCAAGTATTCGAGAACTTTGAGCGGAGACGTATCGCGCTTGAAAAACGGATGATCGAGATTGGGCGCGGGATACACGCACACATCCGCAGCGGCGAGCGCCGAGGGAACACGCGACGGTTGGATGGTGCCCTCGAAGCGCACGTCCTCCTCGGTGAGACCGAGAACTTTCGCAAGATGCTCGTATTCGTCGAGGGCCTTCACTGGTCCACCAACGATCCATCCAAAGACTTTTGCGCCTTGCTTGAGAAGAGCGAAGGAATGCAGAAGTTCGCGCACTCCCTTCTCGATCGTATCTTGCGTCGTGAGTGAGCCCACGTACGCAATCACCGGACGATCCTCGGGGAGACGCCATTCTTTTTTTGCAGTGCGTGCGTCGGGTAAATTCACGAATCGATCGAAGGTGACGCCGTCCCCTTCTACCATCACGTGATCAGGCGAGACGCCCCACGAAAGTAATTCATCGCGCATCGGTCGCGTGAGACATACGACGAGAGCAGATCGACCACACAGCTCCACAAATTTTTTCTTATTTCTCCGCGGCAATGTGTGAAGTTCAATAACGACTGGCTTGCCACTCTCGAGCAGCGGTGAGAGCAGAAGTGGAGAACGAACATAGAGAAGCTCAGTTTCACGCATGGAAAGAAACTCCCGAAGTTTGCGACCGTAGAAAAAAGACGTCACAAACATGGCGAGGAATCCTGGTATGAACGACGAACTCAGCGCATCGAAGGTTGGAATGCGCTCGATCGCAAATGTCGGCGTCACGCCGTAGTACGCATGCGGATCGCCGAGATCGTGCCCGGCAAGACCAGGACACACGAGCGTCACGTCGTGGCCGAGGCTCGCAAGTGCAGAGCAGACTTCGGCCATCTGCTTTCCATGCGCTTTTTCGGTCGGAAACCGCGTGTGGGAAACGTAGGTTATTCGCACGGGGAAAGCATACACGTGGGGAACGGTGCTACCATCTGTCCATGGAGAAAATTTGCGCTTTTGGACACTTCGATCCTGAGGGTGGCCGGTACTGGGCTCTGTGTGAAGGGCTGCAATCCCACGGATTTACGGTCGTCGAATGTCGCACACAGGCCAAAGGATTCTTTGGGAAGTACTGGGATCTGCGATCGCAGTTCCTTTCGACGGACAACGATATCGCGGTTCTCTTCGTCCCCTTTCTTGGCCAGTACTTGATGCCACTCGCGTGGTGGCTGGCGAAGAAGCGGAAAATTCCGCTCGTGATGGATGCATTCCTCTCGCTCTACGACACAGAAGTGCACGACCGAAAACGTGTGAGCAGATGGAGCCCGTACGCGTGGCTCCTCTGGTTTGCGGATTGGTTCTCGTGTGCGCTCGCCGATGCAATCATGATCGATACGGAGGAGCACAAAGAATATTTTGTAAGAGAGTTTGGAATTTCTCCGGAAAAGATTCTCGTAATCCCGATTGGGTGTCGTAGTGACATTTTCACACCAGAAGCGTGTCATGGTGAGCACGGTCGAACCATGACACGCGTGTCACCCTTCGACCGAGCTCAGGGCGACACGCCATTCACTGTGTGGTTCCACGGAACATTCATTCCACTGCAAGGCATCGACACTATTCTCAAGGCGGCGAAGATTCTGGAAAAAGAAAATATTCGCTTTCAGTTTGCAGGACGCGGACAAACGTATGCTGAAATGACGAAGATAAAAGAAGTTCTGCAATTATCGAATGTGGAATTTTTGGGAATGATTCCAATGACAGAAATTCCAAACAAAATGCGATCAGCGGGCGCATGTCTGGGTATTTTTGGAACGACGGATAAAGCGCTGCGCGTGATTCCGAATAAGGCGTACGAGATTTTGAACGCCGGATGTCCGCTGATTACGGAGCGTTCGCCTGCGAGCACGCGCGTACTCATGGACGGCACGCATGCGCTTCTCACGGTACCGGGCGACCCCCGTTCGCTTGCTGATGCGATTTTGAAGCTGCGTAACAATGCCGCGCTTAGGCATCAGATAGCCGAAAATGGACGCCGACTGTCCTTGGAGAAGTTTCAGCCCCAGACTATAGTCAGCGGGTTCACCGAATGGCTAAGAAAGTCTTCATCACCGGCGTCGCCGGCTTCCTCGGCAGTCACCTCGCGGACCGATGTCTGAAACTGGGGTACGAGGTCAGCGGATGCGACAACTTGATCGGCGGATATTTGGATAACGTCCCCGATGGCGTTGAGTTTCATCAGTACGACTGTCAGTACCTAAACTCGATGAAGAAAATTATGAAGGACGTCGACACGGTGTATCACTGTGCGGCGACCGCATATGAAGGACTGAGCGTGTTCGCACCGCATTTGATCACGCAGAATACTTTTCAGATCACCTCGACAGTGATCACGGCGGCGATTTCAAGTAACGTGCGCCGATTCGTGTACTGCTCTTCCATGGCGCGTTACGGCGAGCAGCCGACTGTCCCGTTCACCGAAGACATGCTTCCGCATCCACAGGATCCGTATGGCATCGCGAAGCTCGCGGGCGAACACCTCCTGAAAAATTTGAGCGAAGTGCACGGAATGGAATACGTGATCGCTGTGCCGCACAATATCATCGGCACACGACAGAAGTACGATGATCCGTACCGCAACGTCGCAAGCATCATGATCAACCTGATGCTCCAAGGCAGACAGCCGATCATCTACGGAGATGGAGAACAGAAACGCTGTTTCAGTTTTGTCGGTGATGACATTCAGATTTTGGAGAAATTAATTACCGCTCCGAATGTCGTCGGCGAAGTGATCAATATTGGTCCCGATGAGGAATTTGTTTCGATCAATGAACTCGCGAAAGTTGTCGCCAAGATCCTCAATTTTAAGTTGGACCCGATCTACGTTCCTGGGCGTCCACAAGAGGTAAAACTGGCAACGTGCTCTGCCGAAAAAGCACGCAAACTGCTCGGCTACAAAACGGAATACACCCTCGAGCGAGGCCTCACCGAAATGGCAGAGTGGATACAGGAAAAGGGCCCGAAGAAATTTCGCTACACGTTCGACATCGAAATCGTAAATAAAAAGACTCCGAAGACGTGGACCGAAAAAATGTTTTGATCATGGAAGGCAACCTACGGTTTCCTTCCATGGACCATCCTTCCCTTTCAAGGTGCGCTTTAGCCGATCAAAGCCCGGCTTCGCGAATTTTCATATTAACGACTCTTAAACACGAACGTGTGCGACAGCGTGTAATTACAGATCGCAATGATGCCGATCGAGAATGCTTTCGCAAGAATGTACTGCACGCCCATCTCGTAGAGAAACCACGAGAGACCAATCTCGAGTGTTCCTGTCGCGGTGTAGACCGCGAGAAATTTTACCGCTTGGAGAAATGCATGCTCCCCGTGTGCACGGAACGTGACGAACTTGTTGAAGAGAAAAACGTAGATGACTGCGAGAACGGTGGATGGAACGTACGCGACGCGCGGATCCATTTCGAAAATCTCAACGAAGATCGTGAGTGATCCGAGATCGAGCACCGCAGCACTCGCGCCGCAGAAAATAAACTTCATCGCTTGTCGTGCGTGGAGTGCCACATGCTCAGACTCGTGGTTGAAGTATCGCCGAAGGATGGGGATGCGGTCCCACATACATTTACGCGACACCGACCGCTTTCATATCGGCCTCTAGCATAATTTTGGCGAGCTCCTCGAGAGAAGTCTTCGCTTCCCACTTCAGTTTCTTTTTCGCCTTCGACGCATCACCGATCAGAAGATCGACCTCGGACGGACGCTGGTAGCGCGGATCGACGAGTACGATCGTCTTTCCCGTCTTCGTGTCGATGTAGACTTCATCATTCCCCTTTCCTTTGCGCTCGAAGCTGTACCCTGCGTGATTCAAACAAATCTCCAAGAATTCGCGAACGGTTGCGGTGCGGCCGGTTGCGAGCACGAAGTCTTCAGGCGTGTCCTGCTGGAGCATGCGCCACATACCATCGACGTATTCTTTGGCGTATCCCCAGTCGCGCTTCGCATCCAAATTCCCAAGATGAAGCGCCTCCTGCGATCCTGCTTTCATCTTTGCAATGCTCAACGTGATCTTGCGCGTGACGAAGTTTTCGCCGCGACGAGGCGACTCGTGGTTGAAGAGAATGCCGTTCACCGCATACATGCCGTACGCCTCGCGATAATTCCGCGTAATGTAGAACGCGTACGCCTTCGCACATGCGTAGGGACTGCGCGGATAGAACTGCGTCTCTTCTGTTTGCGGAGACTCGACCGCTTTTCCGTAGAGCTCACTGCTGCTTGCCTGGTAGAACCGTGACTCCATGCCGCTATTGCGGAGTGCCTCGAGCAAACGAACTGTTCCCATCGCCGTCACATCCGCGGTGTATTCCGGAATCTCGAAACTGATACCCACGTGACTCTGCGCAGCGAGGTTGTAGACCTCATCAGGCTTCACCTTCCAGAGAATGTGGAGAAGCGAGCTGGAATCCGCGAGATCCGCATAGTGCAGATCGAACGGAATCTTCATCTTGTACGGATCTTTATAGAGGTGATCGAGACGTTCACGATTGAACGTCGACGCGCGACGCACGATGCCGTGCACTTCGTATCCTTTCTCGAGCAGCAGCTCTGCGAGATACGATCCGTCTTGGCCGGTGATTCCAGTAATCAGCGCGCGCTTCATAGACCACGACATGGTGAAGCCGCAGAGCCACGAAAGCAATCTCCGGGGTCACAATTTACGCATTCTTACAATCGTTCCCACGGACGCTCATCTGGTGCGACTTGGCTTGGCCAGCCTCGTGGAACGATTTGCCCTGATTCTCTCCGTAGAAGTGCAAGAATGCTCACGCC